>JAYSYI010000128.1:0-6778 GCA_043727665.1 Limnoglobus sp.
GGGTTGGGTCTGCCGCTCGTCGGTCTGATGCGTGCAATCCGTCGTCGCCGCAAGTAAACCGATTCCAAAAGTGAATCTTCGCGAGCCGACCCATACGGGTCGGCTCGTGGCGTTGATAGATTGCGGATGATGCCGAACTGTAAGGCCGCCGCGGCCCATGTGTATCTTAACGAGAATACACACAGCAGTATGGTTCGAATCGCGATGAGTTGGGTAGCAGTATGACTCCAGCCACTACCCACCCCCCCAATCGTGGACTCATTCCCGTATTTCGGAACCAACCTAACCCACCAACGACTTACGTCCGATTTGGGTGGTCGCGGTCTACGCCAGAACCAATGTTCCAGTGCTTCGTCCAGGCAAAACTGCAACCTGGCTTTGAACCATGCCCACACAGGAGGGACGATCATGATTTCCATCCGACGTGCGAGCGAGCGAGGCATCACCGACTTCGGTTGGCTGGACAGCCGTCACTCGTTCGCTTTCGGCGACTATCGCGATCCGTCGCATCCGTCGTTTCGCGCACTCCGAGTCATCAACGACGACCGCATTTCGGTGGGCGGCGGCTTCCCCTCGCACCCGCACCGTGACATGGAAATTCTCACGTGCGTTCTCACCGGCGAACTCGCGCACCGTGACAGCATGGGCAACGGCACGACCATCCGCCCCGGCGAATGGCAGAAGATGACCGCCGGAACGGGCGTGGTCCATAGCGAATTCAACCCGTCCGAAACCGAAGCGGTTCACTTGCTGCAAATCTGGGTGATGCCGGATCGTAAGGGGCGTACGCCAGAATACGGGCAGAAGTTGTTCCCTGCCGAAGAGAAAACCGGGCGTTGGCGAACGATCGCTTCCATCGATGGTCGCGACGATTCGTTGACGGTCCATCAGGACATGGTGTTGCTTGCCACGCGGCTAACTGCGGGCGAACTGCGTACGTATACGCTCGCACCGAAACGCGCCGCATGGCTGCATCTCATCAATGGCTCTATACATGTGAACGGTCACACGCTGACCGCCGGTGATGGACTCGCAATCGAGGACGAATCGACGATCCGAATCGAAGGAATCGAGGCCGGTGAAGTGTTGCTGTTCGACCTCGCATAATCCTCACTCGCCCAGCATCTCGCGGCGGACGTCGTCGGGGGCGGGGGCGTAGGTGAGTGGCTCGATCGTGCTGGCGGCGCGGCCCTGGCTGAGGCTGCGGACGCGGTCGGCGTAATCGAAGAGTTGCCGTAGAGGTACGCGGGCTTCGACTTCGGTTAAATTTCCGCCTTGGGACTCGGAGCGTTCGATTTCGCCGCCGCGCTGACTCAGGTCGCCGATGACGTTGCCGATGAAGTCGTTCGGCGTCGTCACCGTCACGCGCATGATCGGTTCCATCAGTTGCATGTTCGCGTCCATTGCTTCGCGATACGCCTGCACGGCGGCTTTCGTGAAGGCGTCTTCGCTGCTCCATTGCGGGTCGAATTTCGCATCGGTAATCGTGGCCTGTACGTTCATCAGCGGGTAACCGAGTTCGCCGGTTTGCAGTGCGTCGAACAAACCGCGTTCAGCAGCGGCCGCAAATAGCGCGGGCAGAATATCCGATGCGACGCTATTGTTAACGATCACCGGCTTGTCGGATTTGAAGTTCGTGAACGACACGCGGAGTTTCGCGAACGCTTGCTTATCGCCCATGCGATCGACTTCGGCTTCGACCGTCTTGCCCGATTTCATCATCTCGCGGAAGCTGACGCGAGGCTTGCCGACGCGCACTTTCAGTCGAAAATCACGTTCGAGGCGATGGCGTTTCACTTCGAGGTGCAGCGTGCCCATGCCGCTCATTAACGTTTGTGCGGTGTCCTTCTCGACCTTGACTTTGAACGTCGGGTCTTCGAGTTGCAGCATCTGGAGCGCGTTCGTTAACTTGTCTTTATCCGCACCGCTTTCGGGTTCGATCGACTGGCTGACCACGGACTCCGCGAACGAAATCGCTTCGAGCAAAATCGGGTGTGCGGTTTCACAAAGCGTGTCGCCCGTCGTCGTATCCTTGAGGCCAATGACGGCGACAATGTCCCCCGCCGGTGCCGATTCGACTTCTTCTAACCCGCGGGTCGGGTCGGCGTGAATGTGGAACAACTTCGCGATGTTCTCCTTCACGTCCTTACCCGGGTTGAACGCGCGGGCGTTCGGTTTCAACACGCCGGAGTAGACGCGAATGAAGAAGCGGTGCCCGTTCGGGTGCCACGCCGCCTTAAAAACGAGTCCGCAAAACGGCTCCTTCGGGTCGGGCTTGCGGATCTCTTCCTTCTTGCCCTTGGGATTCGTGCCTACCACTGGCGGGCGATCTAGCGGGCTGGGCAGGTAGTACAGCACTGCATCGAGTAGCGGCTGAATGCCGATATGCTCGCGTCCACTACCCGCGAGCACGGGATAAATTCGCCCCAACAGCGTTTGTTCGCGCACGAGTTCGCGGACCTTCACGGGGTCTGGATCTTGCCCTTCGAGGACGTTCGTCGTGATGCGGTCGTGCTCGTCTTTTTCGGTTAGCACATCGAATAACAGCGTCCGGTACTTCTGATAATCCGCGAGCGATTCTTCGGGGATTTCCGCCGTACGAACCGTCTTGCCGTTGTCGCCGACATCGAAAAAGTAGGCTTGGCTTTCGATGAGATCGATGACGCCCCGAAACGGCGTGGGGCTGTCTTTGGCGGAGCCATACCCGATCGGGATCACGACCGGCGTCGGTCGGCCGTGCAACGCGTAATCGGGCGTCAGTCGTTGGCGGATGGTATCCAGAGTGTGCGCGAAGTTCGCGCCGACAACGTCCATTTTGTTGATGAACACGAGCCGTGGTACACCGTATTTGTTCGCCTGCCGCCAGACCGTTTCCGATTGGGCTTCGACGCCTTTTTGTCCGTCGAACACGACAATCGCGCCATCGAGGACGCGTAAACTGCGTTCGACTTCCGCCGTGAAATCGACGTGCCCCGGCGTGTCGATCAGATTGACGTTGTGGCCTTTCCACGGGAACGGAATGCACGCGGAGTAGATCGTAATGCCGCGTTCTTGCTCTTCGGGGTCGTAGTCGGTTTCGGTCGTTCCCTCGTCGACGCCACCGAGTTTGTGCTTTACGCCGGCATAGTAAAGCAGGTGCTCGCTCGTCGTCGTTTTCCCCGCATCGATGTGCGCGATTACGCCCAGGTTGCGCACGAGTTTCAGTTCTTCGGTTGGGGACGACTTAGCCATCGGAGAACATCTCAAAAAGGATCAGACCGCGCGTGAACGAAGTTATGAAGTCATTTTAGAGATCGCCATCGGTTTGGCGAAAGAAGCGTTCGACTTTCGTCATGGCGAGTATGCCACTATTCGAATCGACATCGGGCTAACGGGATTCCGATTCTCTGGGCGTCACGACGACACGCTGCACGCTCGAAGCGACCTCACCAATCCAAGGCGGAGTCATGTCTGCGAATCGAGAACCCTTTCCCAAGTAGTCGTACCTTTGGTCGTTTGGATCAACCGAATAGACGTACTTCACATCGTATCCTCCGGGCGGCAGTGAGATTGCCCACCGCTGCCCTGGATTTGGTTCCATACCCGTTTGAACAACGAGGTCGAAGGCAATGCGGTCGTTAGGGTTGAGTACAAACTCGTCTCGTCGTTCGCTCCCCAAATACCGAGTCGTCCACACCATAGTGTCGCCGTTCGTCGAGGTGAATCGTATTCCCGTGATCTCTGGATACGGGAGAAGCCACCTGGCGACACTCGAATCGAAAGCGATACGTAAACGGATTGCCGATGGGTCGGCGCTGACGACTTCCATGGTAATCCGAAAACTTGCGTTCAAAGTTAGGCCCTCACGAATGAAAACAAGCCAGCTGACTTGAAGAACGGATTCGGATTCACAAAAACGCTTGTAATTATTATATTATAAATGTTTTGTTAGCCCGACGCTCAAACGAGGGGAACCCACTTTAAGGCAGATCATTGCAGAAACTTTGTAATCCCTCGCTAGCGCGTCGGGCTAACGGGAGTGGATTGTTTGAATAGTAACATCTCATTTCCGACCGCGAGAAGTAACTATCCTCCAATAATTTTCTCGCTGATCGCTTTCAAGAACTTCCCACGGACGTTCGTCCGTGGGCTTGGTCGATTTTCAGGAGCCGAGTTTGCCGTTTGTGCTCAGCCATTGGAACATTTCCGCTGTCAGCTTGCCGCCGTTGTCCATGCGGGGGACTTTGCCCTGGAAGTCGAAGTCGCTTTTGCGGGACTCCATCATGGCCCGAAACCCACCGGGTTGTACCGCGAGAACCTCGGGGATGAGCATCGTCAGATCGTTCGCGCGATGGGCTTCGTAGTCTTCGTTGAGGCGGATCAATTCGCGGTCCAACTCCTGTGCGAATCGGGCCAGATCGGGTGGTGGGCCGTTGAATTCGACGAGATACCGGTGGAAGCCGGGCTTCTTTGGCTCGGTTGGGAACACCGGTCCGACATGATGCTCGACAGCGAACGTTCCGCACACTTTCGCAGCATGGGCGATGCTTTTTTCGACTTCCTCGCTGATGAGGTGCTCGCCGAACGCCGAGAGAAAATACTTCGTCCGCCCGGTAAATTCGAGCAAAAGCGGCGTGCGGCTGACGAACCGCACGGTATCGCCGACTAGGTAACTCCAAACCCCCGCACACGACGTCAGCACGACGGCATAGTTCACGCCGAGTTCGAGATTCGCAACCGTATGGCGTGCCGCCCGCTCTTGGCCAAGTTCCGCCACGGGGATGAATTCGAAGAAAATGTCGTGATCGGGCACCAGTCGCAACAGTTTGTGGCGCGGGTCTTCGGTCGCGATAAAACCTTCGGAACATGGGTAAACTTCGCAAAACTGAAAGCGATCCCCACCGATTTCTTTTTGGAATAGCTCGCGGTACGAATCGAATTTCGTACCACCATGAATCAGCAAACGAAACTCGGGCCAGATCTCGGAAATCGTCGCTTTCCCCGTGATTTGCTTCATTTGGTCGAATAGCAGCACCATCCAAGATGGAACGCCGCTCATCGCGGTGATTCGTTCCTTCACGGCGACTTCGGCGAACCGGCGGATCTTCTCTTTCCAGTCGGGAATGCGGCTCAGTTCGAGTGGCGGAAACGTATACGGCCGCACCGCTTCCGGGATTTCGCGTGCCGCTATCGCGCTGAGGTCGCCGTACAGACTGCCGTTGGGGTGCGTCTTCATGTCGGTGTTGCCACCGAGGAAGAAGAACTTGCCGTTGAAGATTCGGTGTTCGGGGTAGGTGTGCCGAAACAGCGCCATCGTCGTTTGTGCCGCTTTGCGGTTCGATTTCACCATTTCGTAGCTAACGGGGATGTACTTCGTGCCGCCGGAAGTCGTGCCGCTGGACAGCGCGAAATACGGGATTTTGCCTGGCCACGTGATGTCGTCGAAGTTCGGATAAGCGTCTTTCCAGTACGTGTTCCAGAAGTATTCGTATTCGCGGACTGGTACGCGGGCCTGATAGTCTGCCACGCTGCGGATGCTGCGGAAATCGTGATCCTTGCCGAAACGGGTGTTTTTGGCGTATCGAACGAATTTGGTCAGGATGTTCGACTGGCAGCGTGCCGCATCGAGTCGGTCGAGTTCGCGAACGCGGTGGTGTGCCAAACGCACGGAACCAGCGTCGGCGATATTGCGAATGAGACGATGATTAACAACGGGTGCGAGCCAAGCCGTGCGATCCATAACTTTCGGCTCCGATGGAACGAAAAACGACCCGCGACGAATCGCGAGCCGCCTATTTAGCTTACTAAAATCGCCTGTTACTTGCCGCTGCTTTCGGCGTTGGGCTTGAAGCCTTTGCACAAGTACACCCCGGCGGGTGGGAAGTTCAGCGGAACGAGTTTGAACGTCACATCTTCGAAGTAATTTCGGTAGAAGTTCCAGTACACGTACGGCATCACGGTCAATTGCCGAAACACGCCATCCGGACCCATGCTGCGTGCGGCGCTGGCGAGGATCGCCTTGCGGATCGGGTGCGGAATCGACGGCAACGGCAGCCCGGACACCACGTGATCCACTTGCGAAATCCCGCGGTCCGCAAGCAGTTGGTCCATATGTGCGGCATCGCCTTGGATGATGTCCGCGTTCGGGAAACGACGGCGTAACCGTTCGCAGAACTCGGCTTCAATCTCGACGATCAGCAGTTTCGTGTGCGGCTTGACCCGCTTGATCAGCGCTTCGGTAATCGGCCCCGTACCCGCACCCAGTTCGACGATGACCTTTGCCGAATCGAAGTCGATCGTTTTCAGCATCTCGCGAACGAGATAGCGACCGCTTGGGGCGGGCGTGGCGATCGCGGTTCCATGTTTCAGGAACTTGCGAAACACCATCCAGAAGTCGCCGCGGTCGGTGTGTTTCGGGCTGGTGCGTTGGTCGGTCGGGGCTGGCGCGGGGGTCATTTGGTTACTCGGGTAGGTTTGACTAGGAGTTGCTCCGACCAGCGCGGGTGTGCAGTCGGGATGTCGGATGTCAGAAAAACCGTCACACGACGGTTAATCAAGCGAAACTTCTCGATCTGCGGGGCGTGGCCACACTTCGGAATCGCCAGGAAGTGACCGTCTTTCAATTCCTTTGCGGCTTCTTCGGCGGTCTTCGGATCGCACACGCGATCTTTCATGCCCGTCACGAGTAGCGTGGGGGCCTGAATGTCCTTCATACGTGCCCGCACCGATGTCTCCGTGGTGCCTTTCACCGTCCGGAGTACGCCCGTTTTCCATCGGCGATTCGTCACGGCGTTCTTGT
>JAYSYI010000129.1:0-6761 GCA_043727665.1 Limnoglobus sp.
CGGCGTAAGCCAATACACGATCGCCACGACGAGAAAGAACAGCAAGAACCCTTGCGTATGAAAGAACGGCTCCGGGAGTTGTTCGTGCAGCCAACGGAAGTACGGCCACTCGCTGGCCCAGCGGGCCGTCTCGATCCGGTCCGGCGACCGGCGAAGTTCCTCGACCGTCTGGCCAATGGCAACCGTATTTGTAAACAGCATCGCGACATCCCCGTCAGACGGCGCAAAGTCGCACCGAACGGCAGATGCTAACGGAAGTGGGAAATGACAGTCAACCCCGGACGGAAAAGGTACGGATACGGCCTACCGGCCTCACTGACCGACACCCACTTGCGACGTGCAAATCACGACGCATAGGCGAGCGGGGTGTGAAAAAAATGAAGGCAAATTTGTAAGTGGCTAAAAGTTCACTTCACGCATAAACATGCGCCGGGCGAGCGGCACGGCGTAAGCGTACCGTGGTAGCCGCAGAGGGTTCCCACGGCACGCTTACGCCGTGCCGCTCGCCGGGTTTTTCGAGATGACACATCGCGCGATGAGACGAAATTGACAATTCAGAAATCGATGCCGTTTTGCATAATCCAAGGACGGCCAACACAACCGATTCGACGAGTGCGATGAAGAGCGCCGGTCACTCTCCGAGGTGAGCGTTGTGTTCGTACAGCAGCCCCGGATTGCGATCAGATGGCGACGGCCGCGGTGTCGTTTTCCCTATGCTTTCGCCCCCCGCGGCTCTAGTTGGATGTCGCCGAACCAGATGGTAGACAGACCTGGTTCTGTCTACTTTAATTGATCGTTCTGTCTATTCTGGAATCGACTCTGTCCATGTTGAATGGGGAGGCTGCCAAACCGAATCGAATCTAGTTGTATTTGTTTATTGCGGCCGTTTGTCGAACGGGAGTCAAATCCAATTTCGGGGGAAATCATTCTTCTGACTGGCCACCGTCGAATTTGCGTGCGAAGATGCGCGCATCATTGGGTAGACGCGATGCGCATTCCCGTTTATCCTCGCCGCTGCGTACACATCGGATCTTACTGAGCCGATTCCCGGCAAGGGTTCGCGTGAAGTCTACGATGGTTCCACCCGACCCCTTGCGGGGAATCGGCTCGGAAGAAATGCAGACAACCTCGATTACGATGGGGCTATCTCCCAAGTGACGTGAAGTTGTGGTTGGCGGTGTTTTCGTGTCACCCCGGTTTTGGTTTTTATCCCAACGGGATTTCAGCGATTAGCCCTGGGTCGCGGCTTCCGCGCACCCAGGGAACGCCTCTCCGGCGTGCGGAATGCAAATCGAGAGGGGATTCAGTCGTGAATATCCTTGCGAATGATGGGAGGATGCCACTACGACCCCTTCGGGGTCGATGGCAATTTGCTCGTACCCCAGGTGCGCGAAGCGCGACCTGGGGCTAATGGCTTCAATCCCGCCCGCGCTTCGCTCCGAAGACTACGCGGCGCGGCTAAACGAATGAAGATGGGACATTACAGACGGAGTTCGAAGATCGCTTCGACTTCGACGCTGGTGCCGAGTGGGAGTTGGCCCATGCCGAGTGCGGTGCGGGCGTGTCGGCCGTCTTCGGGGCCGAAGACTTCCTTGAACAGATTCGTCGCGCCGTTAATCACCAGATGGCAATCGTCGAAATCGGGGTCGGTGTTCACGTAGCCCGTTACGCGGACGATCCGTGCGATTTTGTCCAGCGAGCCGAGCTTCACGACGATGGCACGCAGGATGTTTGCGGCACACAGCGCGGCTGCTGTCGTGGCGTCCGCAACCGATACTTGCGACGGGACTTTGCCCTTACTCGTCAGCACGCCGTTGTCGTACGGGACTTGCCCCGAAGCGTAAACTGTGGTGCCGAGCACCGCGAGCAGGTCGATGACCGGCCCTTCCTTCGGCCCGCGTTCGAGAGGATACCCTGCCGCCACCAACCGCTGTTCGCGCTCGCCCATAGTTGCACCTTGTGTAAAGAGATGCTGTTTATCGTATTCACCCGGTAAGGTCGGGCTTCGGGCGAATCATCTGGACGATTGCCACGGACAGCACCGCGAGACTGGCGAACGCGCTGAAGATGACGTTCAGCGGAACCTGTTGATCGCGCAGGATGCCGAAGCCCCAGTCGGCGAGTCCGCCACAACTGATGCTGACGAAGTTTATAATGCCGTAGGCGGTGGCACGTTGTTCGGGTCGCACGATTTGGCAGAGTATCGGCATGTTATTGCCATCGAAGAAGCCCCAGCCGATGCCGAAGAGGATGAGGAAGGCGATGGCGATTCCGAGCGTGTTTGCGTTGCCAACACCGAACATTGCCGGGATGATGCAGCCCATACCGATGGTGCTAACGTGGATCCGCCCGCGGATCGAATGCCGCATCCAGCGATCTGCCAGCCAGCCGCCGCCGAGCGCGCCAACAATCGCGGCCACCTGCCAATACAGCGTAGCGGCGACTCCCGCTTGCCCCTGGCCGATGTGAAATTGCTGCTTGAGTATCGCGGGCATCCAGTCGCGAATCACCCACCCGGCGAACGCGGGCAACGTGAAGTACAGCACCATCAAAATGAACGAGCGATTCCGCACCAATAGAACGACGCTTGCCAGTGGCGAGAGCGCGACGGTCGAAATTGGGTCGCGGTTCGCATCGCGGAGTAGTAACAGCAATGGCAGCGCGTAGATCATGCCGCAGACGCCGCAGACATCGAACGCGAACCGCCAGCCGAGATCGGGCGCATCAGCGACGTAGCCGCCGAACCCGCCCGCGATGACGCCGCAATAGATCGCAATTTGGTGCAAGCCCACGGCGCGGGACCGCGTGGCATTCGAGTGAAAATCCGCAATCAGTGCGAGCGCCGCCGGGATGTAAAATGCCTCGCTGATTCCCATCAGCGAACGGGCCAAAAGCAACTCATCGAAAGTGCGAACTTGCCCCGTGTAAAACGTGATCGCCGACCAGACAAAGAGACTACCGCAGATGGTGTATCGCCGACTGAAGCGATCCGCCACGTAGCCACCGAGCGGGCTGAGAAACGCATACACCCACTTGAACTGCCCAAGCATGAAGCCCCAGTTCGCGTCGCTGCCGATGCTGGGAATGTCGGCCATCACGGAGAATTTCATCGACGCGAGCATCTGGCGATCGAGGTAATTCAGCATCGCGACCGGCCACAACAGCAAGACGATGAGCCACGCCAAACGAGTGTGCGAATACGCCATCGAGTGCCTCACGGGTTGCGTGGGAATGTCAGTGTGCCATCGTGGATTGCGGACGCCACGAGCACGCCGTCGATGCCGCAATCGGCGAGTCGATTCACATCGTCCCAGTTGCGGACGCCGCCACCGGTGATAATTTCCATCGCCGGGTAGCGTTCGCGTATTGCTGTGCAAAGCGCTTCCGTACCCGTGCCACTACCGACACCGACGCGGGCCACGTCGAGCACGATCACCGTGCGAAAGCCGATCTCCCAGACGCGATCGACCAGCCCGAGCGCATCTTTCGGGCTACGCAAACCCCACTCGGCCCATGCTCCGATGAGCAAGCCGTCGCGCAAATCCACGGAGAACGCGGGCGGTTTGATCGCACGATGTAGTTGGAATGTCTTGCGAACGAATTCCATTTGCTCACCGACTTCGAACGCGGCGATCTCGCGAAACCGCGCATCCGGTGGTTCCCTGCCAAGACTGCCCGTATCGAGGAAGATCGTGCCGTTCCACTCTGGCAGAATGTGCACGTCGAATTCACTCGTGCCCCAGCGCAACATATCGAGGTTAGCAATATAAATCGCGCTCGCACCCGTGGCACGAATGAGCGCCCGTGCGACGATTTCCGGTTCGCACGAATCGACGAGAGCCGAGCGAATCGGCGCGTAGTTCGCGCGGTCGCCGGCGACGCCACGCACGACCAAGCCGTTCATGATGTCGAGCACGGGGATGATTTGCATTTTGTTGCTCAATTCGTTTGTCTTGCAAATTCCGCTCATGTTGCCCACGCTGCCTATTCGATAAAGTCACTGTAATGCGAACCTTGTTCTCGAATGGATCACTGAGCCGGATACCACCTGGTTCGTGAGGAGACCTTAACCGTGCGACCGATTCTCTACACGTGGATTGCCACGCTCGGCAGTTGTGCCATCGCTACGGCACAGGGCGCTCCTCCACCGGCGGTCAGCGTCCCGTCGTATGTCAACACGACCACGACGGAAGCCTCCCAACGAAATTTCGCCTCGTCGACGGCGTTCGATCCGAGTTTCTGGTTCAGCGCGGATTACCTTGTCTGGTACACGCGAAGTCAAAATACCATTCCACTCGTGACGTCGATTCCCGATGCTCTTGTCGGATCGAATTCCCTGACGACGGAACAGGTCACGCGGTTGTACCCGAGTAACCGCAAAATCGAGTTCGACGCGCAGAGCGGCGTTCGCTTTTCGGGCGGGTACAAAACGCAGCGCGGCTTCGGTATCGATGGTTCATTTTTCTCGCTGGCAAGCATCTCCGACGGCGCGTTCTTCACCTCGAGTGGCTCGCCGAGCCTCAGCCGGACTTATACCCGCGCAGTCGACGGCGTCCCGGAAAATCTTTACTCGGCTTTACCGGGGCAATATGGCGGTTTCGTGCGCGTGTTTGCCGACACGCAAACCTTCGGTGGCGACGCGAACGCACGGATCGACTGGTACCGCATGTTCGTGGATCGCAACGATCTGCTCGTCGGCGGACGCTACATGCAAGTCAACGAAAGCCTCGTAATCAACGACCGTTCCGACCTCGGCCAGGGTCGCGGCACAAACACCGTACTCGATGTGGCCCGGACGCGAAACTGTTACTACGGTACGCAATTCGGTTTCTCGTCGTTGTACATGAATTCCAAAGGCTGGAGCCTCGAAATGCAGACGAAGTTCGGCATCGGCAGCGTCCGTCAGGAAGTGCAGATCTTCGGGCAAAACACCTTGGGCGACTTGCCCGTCGAGAACACCGGCCTGTACGCAGGGTCGTTCAACAGCGGTCGCTTCGCACGGAACCATTTCGCCGCAGCCGGTGAGTTCGGATTGAACGCAGGGTACAACATCACTGCGAATTGCCGCCTCACGCTCGGATACAACATCGTTTGGCTCAGCAGTGTCGTCCGGCCCGCCCAGGCTTTCGATGGCACCGTGAACGACAGTCAGATTCGCTTCGTTGCCGAACCGCCGAGCGATGCCAACAACCGACGCCCCAACTTCGACTTCGGTCGCTCGACCTCCGACTTCTGGGTGCAAGGGCTGAATCTGGGACTGTCGCTGTCGTATTGATCCTCGCCTGACGACACTTCGCGCGGGGTGATTCGATACGTTTTTGTTAGCCCAACGCGCAAGTTTTGAAGTTACGCTATTTTTACAGTTCGAATATTTCCCTCTTAAAATGCAGGCGATCCGCGTCCCGGAGGGATTTCGTAGGGGCACCCCTTGCGGGTGCCTGGGATGACGCTGCCAGCTTCTGGCATAGGAACCGGCACCCACAAGGGGTGCCCCTACGTGAGAAAAGCGCAACTTCAAAACTCGCAAGCGAGGGGAACCCGCGAGAAGGCACGTTATCGCAGAAACGACAGTAATCCCTCGCTAGCGCGTCGGGCTAACAAGAATGGTTTGTGAGACCGGTAACGTGTCATTTCCAACCGTGTAAAGTATGCACGCACATCAGCAATCGCGATGCCGGCCGCCGTAGGCCAAAGCATCCGCGATTGCCATCCGTCGCATTTCTCATTACTCTCCGGATTTCGAGCCGATTTTTGTATCCGCATGCACTTCTCGAGAACCGGCACAAAAGATGCTCTTCTTAGATCTTGTTTGATGAAAGGCCCCATTGCGAGTACAGGTAATGTCATATGGCTTACCGCCGTGCGTGTATCTGTGCCCACAAAGGATGCGACTTTGTCAACACATTCTCCCGTTCGCCGACTGTTAGCGATTGTGCTTTTCGCATCGGTCTGTTCGGGGTGCCGTCCTGCGAAATCTACGATAGCGGGGCCGCCTGCTCCAAGCGTGGCGGTCGTTCACCCCATCGTGCAGAAAGTCCAGAACTATTACGAGTACAACGGCTATCTCGATGCGATTGAATCGGTCCAGGTGCAAGCCCGCGTCGAAGGAATGCTCACAGAAATTCTCTTCCAAGAAGGCGATGAAATCGAGAAGGACAAACCCCTTTACAAGATCGATAATCGGGAATACCTCGCGGGTGTCGCAAAGAGCGAAGCCGATGTGTCCAAGGCCGAAGCCGACATCGCGAACGCCGAAGTCCAGATTCGCAACGCGAAGTCCGATTTCGAGCGCGTCACCAGTTTGGGGGCTGCCGCTTCGAAGGCCGAACTTGAAAAATCGGCCGGCACGCTCGCGCTGACGCAGGCGCAACTGAAGGTCGCGGTCGCTAGCAAAGGCGCGGCCCAATCGGCACTCAGCACATCGAAATTAAAGCTCGGCTACACTGATATTCGCGCCGAGATCGCCGGAAGAATTAGCCGCACGCGCGTGACTCGTGGCAACCTCGTCGGCCAGAAGGAACCGACGCTTTTGACAACCATCCTTAGCGTCGATCCACTCCACGTGTACTTCGATGTTCCCGAGCGCGACTTCGTCGAATATCAGAAAGCGGTGGCCGATAACACTGTCACCCGACCCGCGAAGGGCGATCTGCGGGTTGATATCGGCGTCGTGAACGAAGAAGGCTACCCGCATGCTGGCTTCATGGACTTCCGCGATAACCGCGTGGAAACGGGCACGGGAACCGTTCGCCTCCGGGGCC
>JAYSYI010000130.1:0-6743 GCA_043727665.1 Limnoglobus sp.
ATGGTGATGCTGTTATCGTCGTAAAGCAAGCACAGGTTGTCGAGTTGCAGGTGCCCCGCCAGCGATGCGGCCTCGCTGGCGATGCCTTCCATAAGGCAACCATCGCCGCAAATCGCATAGATCTTGTGATTGAAAAGCTCTTCGTAGCCCGGTTTGGCGTAGTTCGCGGCGAGCCACTTCTGCGCGATCGCCATACCGACTGCGTTGCCGATCCCTTGGCCGAGTGGCCCCGTTGTGGTTTCGACGCCGCTCGTGAGGTGGTATTCCGGGTGGCCGGGCGTGGCGCTGTCGAGTTGGCGAAACCGCTTAATTTCGTCGAGCGTTACGGGTCGTTTGCCGTCAGTCGGCTTGACGCCGATGAGGTGCAAAACGCTGTAAATCAGCATTGAGGCGTGGCCGTTGGACAACACGAAGCGGTCGCGGTTGAACCACGTGGGATCGGCCGGATCGTAAGTCATTTGGCGGTTGAAGATCGTGTAGGCGACGGGTGCAAGACCCATCGGCGCACCGGGGTGTCCGGAGTTCGCTTTCTGCACGGCGTCCATCGATAGCGTGCGAATCGTGTTTACGCACAACGTGTCGATCGGCAGGAATTCCATCCCTGTTTTCGCGTCCTTGGCCACAGTTTCGCTCATAGTGTCTCTCGGTATGGTGCTGGGCGTGGACTGATCGAATAAGAGCATACGAATTCTTACGAAACTGTCGAGCGTCACGCAAGAATCTTTAACGCGAGATTTTCAGAATGATCGCCATAAGTCGTTTGTTTTGAAATTCATAATCGACGTAAGTCAGAATTCCGGAGGCTCCAAAACCGTGTTTTCGGGTGTTTTTCCGTCTCGACATGCCATTTTTCGATCGCAAATCGCTGATCTATCTCGGTCGATTTCCCCGTAACTGACACGTTTGTCGTGGGTTACGCCGAATGCACGTCGTTCGCCACTCGACGTAAGTACCGACCGTTTCGCGACCAAAAATCGACCGGACGCGCCTTTTCGATGTCATGGCGCGCCTTTTTGATGTCATTTCGCGACACTTTTGAGTCACTCCGTGCGCGACACGAATTCCGACTTACGTCAAATTAGCTATAACTTATTGACTTCGAGAAATCGTCTGGAAGCCGACATGCCCCAGACCCGGGTTGAGGTCGATCTCGATATCGTACCCCAATTTTCGCTCCCGGCGGATGCGGAGGAAGTGCCCAATGGCTTCCTCCAGCGGGATGTCGTCCTTGAGCCACAACTCTCGGCCCTGCCAGTCCTTGGACTGCACGTGGTAGTTGAGGTTCTCAATCTGGCCGATGTACTGCATATCTGCGAACCCGACGTAGAACCCGGAGGTCATCCGCAGCAGCGTGTGGAGGGCAGTAGCCAGCTCTTCGTCGGGAATTGCCACCCGCAAGCCTCCTTCGCCGAACATGTTTTTGACAGAACGGGTTCCGTCCAATTCTGTCTATCTGTTATAGACAGCTCAATAAGAGGGAAGTATTTCCGTTATCTTGATGTTCCCACTGCTCGCACGAACGAAGTCAAACGAATGACACATTCCGTTCCCGTTTAGCCGCGCCGCGTAGTCTTGGGAGCGAAGTGCGGGCATGGCGTATCGGATGGGTCGCGAATGTCCGGAGAGTTTCCGCCCCGCGCTTCGCTTCGCAAAGCCTTCGCGGCCCGGCTAAACGAATCAGGCGTTCACCACGTTGCGCATCGGTTCGCCGAGTAGTGCGCGGCGGCAGGTTTCGGAGCCTTTGATGCGCATGTCGAGTAGGCCTTCTTCGGAATAGAACGCGGAGTGCGGGTTGACGATAACCCGTTCGTGGGCGGGGTGTTTCGGGTTGCGCCATGCCACGAGCAAGGGGTGATCGGCGGGTGGCGGTTCGTCCGGGAGTACGTCGATTCCTGCGCCGGCGAGTTTGCCGGAAAGGATCGCATCGGCAATGCACGTCGCATCGACGACGGCCCCGCGAGCCGTGTTCACTACGTACGAGCCGTTCGGCATTTTGGCGATCGCTTTGGCATCGATGATGTGCCGCGTCTCGGGTGTCAGCGGGCAGTGCGTACTTACGACGAACGCTTGTGCCAACAGTGCATCGAGGCTTTCGACGCGGCGAATCCCGAGTGCCTTGTCCATGCCGTCTTCGGTGTACGGGTCGTAAAACGCGACATCCATACCGAGCGCTTTCGCCCGCAATGCTGTGGCTGCCCCGATGCGACCGAGGCCGACAATCGCGAACACCCGCCCGCGCAGCCGAACGATCGGCGCGGCATGGAGGTACGTCCACGCCCCGTCGCCATGTTGCAATCGCTGGTTCAATAAATGAATGCCGCGAGTCAGCGAGAGCATCAGGCCGATGGCCGAATCGGCGACTTCCTCAGTACCGTAGTCGGGCACATTCGCAACGGGAATGCCTTTGGAACGAGCCAGAACGCGATCGACGTTATCGAAGCCCACACCGCAACGCACGATGAGTTTGCAGTTCTTCAGTGCCGATATCGTCGCACTCGAAATCCGCAAGTTGTGGTAAAGCATGATCGCGTCGGCATTCTCGATTTTGCCAACGAGATCGCTTTCGGAGTAGGCATCGAGCGCGACAACATCGGCAATATCGCCAAGGATGCGTCGCTCCGGGGCAAGGTCGTCGGCAATGAAGTCGGTAATCGCCACGCGAAATCGTGCGTTCATCGTGTCTCTCCGGCAGGTCGTGATGGATGCGTATTTTCTACGAAAACGCGGCGGGCGGCGCGAGATACTTTCTTAGTGAGCGCTTTCGCGAGTAGCGCATCGGTTAACAGTATAAATTGTTGCTTGAACGGGTTTGTTAGCCCGGCGCATGTGGCGTTGCGTATTAATCTGTTACCATCCCCGCGGCCGAACGACCCCGCTAAGTAGCAGCTCAGTGAGCTTGAACTCCGAAACCGCTACAGGCGGCCCCGTTCTACAGCAGCGTCTGGTGCGGCCCGGCCCACCATACGGAAGGGGCTGCGAAAACACTCGTTGCCCCACGCCACACCACCGCCTGGCCGGAAGCACGACGGCCAGTACAACCCGTCGGGGAACTGGAAGCAGACGCTGCCCCAACCCATCAAGAACTCCCGCCAACTCGGGGCGAGCAGGTGGCCGTCGTCGCCTGTTCCGCCGTCCAGCCAGTCGTGTTTGTGGAAGATAACCGGGCCGCCCGGCGCGCTCAGGTCGAGGCAGATCAGGTCGCCATTCGGCTCATTGATGACCGGCAGCCAATGCCACTGCCGGGCCGCAGTGCGCTTCGCGAGCGCCGGGTCTTTGGTGTACGGGAAGCCGTACTTCTCAGCCTGCTCGGAGTTGTAGAGCGCCATCCCCCGCCACCCGCTGTACATCTCGGCGAGGGAGGACAGCTTTGGCACTTGCAGGCCGCCGAACGGCTGATTGGCGTCGTCCGGATCGGCCTGCCAGAACATCGCGTAACCGTCCGCAACCGTCCGGTAGAACTCCCGCAACTCGGTGGGGAGGCGGACCTTCAGCTTGGCCTCGACGGCCGCCACCGCCTTCTCGGAGGCGGGCTTGCCGCTGGGGGCGGCGCACTCGACCCCCTGCCGCTCAACGTGGTGGCGAACTGCATCGAGGAGTCTCTGATATTCCACCCTGAAGCCCTCCGCCGCCGAGCGTTCAGCTCAGCAGTGGCGGGGACCGGCGAGCTGTAGTTCATGAAAAACGAATCATGCCTCGCCGTCTGCTACAACGGCTTGTTCGGCGTGCTTTTGCGGGGCAGAGGCTGCCCGCCGCGGCCAGAACGCCACCCGCGCGACAGCCACCGCCAAGCTAATCGAGCCGGCCACCCACCACCACGCGAGTGAGCGGAAGGTGGCCTGGAACGACTGCATGTCCCGGTCGTTCGACGGCGTGTGAGTGAAGTCCCGCCACGGCTGCATCCACACCGCTAGCAGCCCCCACAGAGCCGCCCCAACTCCGGCCGCGATCCGAGACCGGATGACGAGCGTGAGGAACGCCGCGGCGAACGCCACAACTACGCCGATGCACAGCACCCCGACTTCCATCGCCAGCCCCGCTTCTGCAGGGCCAGCAAGCCCAAAGAACGGTCCCACTCGCGCGCCCTCCGCCGCCGAACTAGTTATCAGACAGGACTGGTTCTGTCTGATTTGACTCGCCGTTCCGTCTGTCCTGAAAGGATAGAGCAACAAACAGAACAGAATACCGATTATCTTGATGTTCTTTTAACTGCTCGTACGAACGAAGTCAAATCGAATAACTGTAAACATTCCGTACCCGTTTAGCCGCGCCGCGTAGTCTTCGAAGCGAAGCGCGGGCACGGCGTGTCGGATGGGTCGCGAATGTCCGGATAGTTTCCGCCCCGCGCTTCGCTGCGCAAAGCCTGCGCGGCGCGGCTAAACGAATCGCGAAATTTCAGCCTTCGATGCCGAGTTGCTCGATCTTGCGGTAGAGCGAGCTGATGCCGATGCCGAGGCGGTTGGCGGCTTCGCGCTTGTCGGGGGATTGTCGTAGGATGCGTTCGATGTGGATTTTTTCGAAGCGATCGACGGCTTCGTTGAGGCTGTCGATGGTGAACGGGTCGTCGAGTTGTGGCGTCATATCGGGTGGCAAATCGCCGGCGCGGAGAAGTGGCCCATCGCTGAAAATCACGGCGCGTTGCAGGGCGTTGTCGAGTTCGCGGATGTTCCCCTTCCACGGGCAACCGAGCAAAATCCGCATCGCGTCGCGGTCGATGCCCGTGATGCGTTTGTTCGTGGCACGGGCGTGTTTCGCCAGCAGATAATCGGCGAGTTCGGGGATGTCCTCGCGGCGGTCGCGGAGCGGTGGCAGTTTCAGCGTCACGACATTGAGCCTGTAAAACAAGTCGTTTCGGAATCGCCCCGCATCGACTTCCTTCGTTAGATCCTTGTTCGTGGCCGCGATGATTCGCGCGCGAATCGCCTGCGGTTGTTTCGCTCCGGTGGGGAAGATTTCCTTTTGCTCGATCGTTCGCAAGAGCTTCGTCTGCGTGCTCAGGGGGAGTTCGCCGATCTCATCGAGGAAGACGGTGCCGCTACCGGCGTGCAGGAAAACATCGGTGCGATCCGCGTTGGCATCGGCGCAGTTAATCGCAAGGAACGGGTGATCGTTCGTGCCACTCGCGAAGCGGTGAACGGCGCGGGCGAGCAGCTCTTTGCCCGTGCCGCTCTCGCCGAGAATGAGCACCGTCGATGGCGTTGGGCCGACCTTTCGGGCGAGGTCGTACGTGGCTCGCATTGCCGGGCTGGTGCCGACGATCATCTCGCGCGTTTCGGTTTCGCGATGGAGTTCGCGGCGCAGCAACTGGTTTTCCTGCATGAGCGCACGTTGCCGCATGAGCCGACGAATTTTCTCAAGAACTTCGTGCAGGATGATCGGCTTCATGAGGTAATCGGACGCGCCTTTGTGGAACGCTTCGATCGCGGTTTCGACTGTGGCGTAAGCGGTAATGAGTAACAGGAATGTTTCCGGGCTGATTTTCGAGATGCGTTCGAGCACTTCCAAGCCGTCGATGCCCGGCAAGTTAACATCGCATAACACGACATCGAACGGCGATTGCTTGATCGCGGCCACGGCTTCCTCGCCGCTACCGCATGTGCGAACCGCGTAGTGTTCTTGTTCGAGAAACTCCGCGAGTGTCTCGCGGATCAGCGGTTCATCGTCGACGACGAGGATTTTCGCGAGTGCCATTCGGTTACGCCTCGACGGGGACGAGTGGGGCCGGTTGCGGAACGGGTAACAGAATCCGGAAGGTCGTACCGCGGCCCAACTCGGAGTCGAAGGCGACGGTGCCACCGTGCTCGACGACGATTTTTTGCGTGACGAACAACCCGAGTCCGGTACCGTGTTTCTTGGTAGTGAAGTACGGGCGAAACAGCCGCGATTGCGAATCGGGCGGGATGCCGCAACCGTCGTCGGCGATGCAAAGTTGTATGCCATCGTTGCCGATTTCGGCACGCACATCGATGCGCCCGCCCTTCCCCGTCGCATCGATCGCGTTCAACACGAGGTTGAACACGACCTGCACGAGTTGATCGCGAACGCCGACGATGAGCGGCAGTTGCGGTGCGAGATCGGAGGCGATGGTGCGCGTTTTGCCGCCGCGATAATATTTCGCAATGCCGAGCGCTTCGTCGATGATTTCGGCCACGGAGACTTTCCCGCGCTGCCCGCTTGCGGGGCGGCTAAACAAAACGAGTTCGCGAAGGATCGCTTGAATCCGCACGAGTTGCCCGCCGACTTGCCCGAGTTTTTCCCGCGTATACGGGTCTTGATCGCGGCGTTCGAGCATCTGCACCAACGAGCTAATCGACGTGAGCGGATTACCGACTTCGTGCGCGATACCGGCAGCTAACAACCCGAACGCGGCCATCTTTTCCTGGTGCAGAACCTGTGCCTGAATCTCTTGCAGATCCCGCGTCCGCTCGGCAATCCGGCTTTCCAACTGCCCCTGATTATCGCGCAGTTCCGCGTTCAACATCCGCAACCGTTCCCCGGCAATTTTCAGCAATCGTGCCATCGCACTGGCGGCCCACGACACCCAGACCAGCACGATAATCGTCAGCGCCAGCAGCGGCACATTGCGACGTACTTCGGGCTGCGCAAGGTACAACATGCCGTAACTGAGGCAGTGCAGGCCGCACGCCGCGAACGTGGTGATTTGCGAAAAGCGGATCGCACAACAGATGACCGAGAGCAAATAATAGAAGCGAAACGGGCTATCGAGGCCGGTTTCAAAATGGCAC
>JAYSYI010000131.1:0-6737 GCA_043727665.1 Limnoglobus sp.
GACTCGAAATCGTCCGCCGTGCAACAAATGCTCACCACGTACACTGTATCCGTGTTCCCGTGCGACATGACGAGCTTGAACGCAACGCCGCCTGTAGTGGTGACGAAATCCGGTTCGCCGAGTTGGAACCAAGCCCAATTTGGCGACCGCATCGCGGTCCGAATCTCGGGCGACTACACACCAGTGCTACCGAACTTCCTGTTCATGAGTGCGTCGATACCGATCAACATCGCCGTGACGATGAACAGCGAAGGGTAACAACGATTCTCGATTGAAATGGTCCGGAGTGTCCGGACTTTACTTCCGCTGCGATCCCCTCCCGCCACCCCCGGCGGTTCGCAGCATTTATCCCGTCGTCACGCGTCCCCATTTGAAGGGTGTACCTATGACGACCAGACCGCAAGTCCGGTCGACACGCCGCGGCAGCATCGTACCGATGTTGGCTGTCTGCGTGACGGCATTATTTATGTTCGTAGCATTGGCAGTCGACCTCGGCATGTTGATGGTTGCACGCACGGAGTTCCAGAATGCGGCGGATACCGGTGCCCTCACGGGTACGCGGAACTTGGATAACAAGCCCGCGAGCACCGACAACAACAAGGTCGCGGCGGATGCGCAGGCGAGAGTCGTGGTCAAACAGAATCTGAATTTGTCGACCGCTTTCACGGATGCCGAGATTCAATCGGTGACGGTAGGAACTTATGACTACAGCGCCGCACTGGGACTGTTCCAGCTCGCTTACCCCGCTTCGATCCCATCGACGAAATCGTGGACGGCAACGAAAGTGGTACTCAGCGGTTCGCAACCGACGTACTTCGCGCGTGTCTTCGGCGTCAACACGATGCCGATGGTTGCGATCGCGACAGCGGTTCACCGACCGCGCGACATTGCGATGGTCTTGGACTTCACGGGGTCGATGGGTTACGGCTCGTTGTTCAACTTGAAGTCTGCCGCTGGCGGTTTTGCGAACGGCTATAACAGTGCGGACCTCACGTATCCGCAATTCGGTTCGTACTCGCGATTTCAAGATGGAACACGATACTCGGTCGGTTCCCCGACCAACGGTGAAACGGGGTCGTCGGGGCGACCGAATCCCTTCTTGCAAACCGCGACGGCATCGCTCGGTTCGTACGTCTTCGCGCCGGCTAACTTTACTGTGACCAACAATAACGGCCCGCCGATGGTTCAAGATTTCCGCTACGATCCGGCGAACCTCGCGTCCCCAACGACCACCCAAATTCCCGTGAATTCAGCTGGTCTTGCGAATGCGTTCGAAGCGAGCACATTCAGCACAACGACGCGAACTCCTGGCGTCGGTCCGACGCCCGCACCGGACAATTTCAAAGACCAATCCGACGCACCCGTCGCCTACGTGGGCGATAAGTTTCCTCGCAAACGCGGCGCGGCAACAGGCGTCAGTTGGGATGTAACGAATGCGAACGGCGCGGCTGTCAACGCCGCTGAACTCCTCGGTTGGTGTCCGCGATTCGCAGCCGGTTCGACGGCAGCCTGGGTCGGCAGTCCGCCCGTTCGCACCGCAATGGCTGCGCCGAACGGCACGCCGTACACCGCCGATTGGAGCGACTTCCGAGATGCGACTTGGGAAACTTACGGCTACGACATGGACGTGGCGGACTACATCGCCATGCGGCCCGCGAACCACGACCCGCGCAATACGCTCCCATCGAATGCAGGCGGCAGCGTCGTCGGTCAGGTGAAGGTGACACCCGGCAAGTTCAAAGGTTACTCGATGGGGCCTGGGTACTGGGGCAAAACGTTCTTTACGTGGCCACCCGACCCGCGCGCAGCCAACGATTGGCGTCGCAAGTTCTTCACAAGCACGACGGGAATCCCCTTCGCAACGAACGTGTTGAACCCGCCGCCCGATCCCGGCGTCTACGAAGCGGTCGTCGATGCGGACTCGACGAGTGTCGGATCGATGCAGACGATCAACGAAGAGATGTTCAACGGCAGTGCATCGTCCACCTTACGATCGGCAAGCGGGAACTTCACGATCAACTACTCGGCCGTGTTGGCATGGATCAAGTCTGGCCCACAGATTTTCCCGCCGAATATGCGAGCCGGCCGCGTGTTGTATTATTCCTCGATTCCGAACGACACGAATAACGCTGTGGGTACGTCTGACGAGAGGTTAGATAAGACGTTCTGGCGTGCCTACATCGACTTCGTTCTCACGGGGTCCGATACTCTGACGGCTGGCCCGGAAGTAGTTGGCTGGCCGGAAAACACCGCCACCACGATCACGCCCGCGCGAATCACCGGCGCGTTGAACGGCTTCGATCCCGATGGCGCGGGCCTGACGCCACGTGGCCCACGGCCTTACATGGGCTACACCGATAACCCCTCGCGGCCCCGGATGCACTTCTGGTTCGGTCCGATTTCGATGATGGGTTTCCTCTACGCCAACGGTATGTATGCGGGCACGGTCCACGAAGCCCAATGCTGGCAACTCAAAGCGGGCGTCAGTTCGAGTATTGGCGACATTCGAAACAACCACCCGAACGACCAGTGTGGCCTCGCGTTCTTCCAGACGAATAACAGCGATCTCTCCCAGTCGTACAAAACGCCGATCGTCGACATGGGCCAAGACTGGCAGATGATGAAAGACGCGCTGTATTACCCACGGACATTACTCGCCACCACATCGACCAACCCGAATACGGAATATCGACCGTACGACACGAACATGTCGTATCTCGGTGGCACGATCATTCCAAATGCGCAAAACTCGACCGACCCGAACTCGGGGATGTCGATGGCGTACAACATGCTCTCGTCGAGTACGAACGCCGCCGTTCACCCAGACCCAACGCGAATCGGTCGTCGAGGCGCGTCGAAGATCGTGATCTTCGAAACCGACGGAATTCCAAACTCGACGCAGAACTACACGTTTAACCCGCTCGGTTACAACTCGTACTATTCGTACGGCGGGGCCAGCCCCGGTGCTGCCGATACCGCCGCAATCAACGCGGTAACGCAGATTCGCAAAGCAACGTCTTTGACGGGTGCGGGAGACAGCGGGCACTCGTTGCCGAACGCTCCGGCCCGCGTTTACGCCATCGGTTTCGGCGACATCTTCTCGACGGCGAATGCCACGACCGCGAAGACGTTCTTGCTCAACATTCAGAAGGCCGGGGGGACATCGGACGCATCGGCGACTTCGATCCCCACCGAGCAGATCATCACGGGGACGTATACCACCCGGATCGACAACCTGAAAACCGCACTCGAGCGGATCCTCCAAAGTGGAGTGCAAGTCACGCTCATCGAGTAACCCCCGCGCGAGGCACACCGGCCCCCTAATCCGGTGCGTCTCGCTTCACCTTCCCCATCCGAGGTGATTTCGATGTTGGTCCGTCCCGTACTGCGGGCGGCCCGCCGTGGCAGCATCGTACCGATGCTCGCCGTGTGCGCGGTCGCTCTGTTTTCGTTCGTCGCCCTTGCGATCGACCTGGGTATGCTCATGGTCGCGCGCACGGAGTCGCAAAACGCCGCCGACGCCGCCGCGCTCTCGGCCGCACGCACCCTCGATAACCGGGTGCCCCCGTTCACCAGTCCGGACGCTTACGACAATCAAAAGTCGGCCGCCGATCTGATGGCGCGCAATCTCGTTCAGGAAAACGTTTTCCTCAACGCTCGATACGAAGCCTCACGCGTCCAGCGCGTGCGCATTGGCATCTACGACTACGACGCCACAGCGGGCAGTTTCGCCGCGACTTATCCCGCCACTAAACCGAGCGGTAAGGCTTGGACCTCCGCCGAAGTCGTCGTCAACGCCGACCAACCGACATATTTCGCCAAGGTCTTCGGCGTCAACAGTATGCCAATGTCGTCGCGCGCCGTCGCTGCCCACCGCCCCCGCGATATCGCCGTCGTGCTCGACATGTCCGGCTCGATGCAATTCTCTTCGACCACGCATTGGGAACCCGGTACCGCCGGTTCGTTCGATGTCGTGCAAGGGTTGTTGAACCCCGACCCCGTCTACCCGAAGTTCGGCCATTACGCGCGGTTCAACACGTATCAAACGACCACACCGAGCAAGGCACTCGCCACCGGCGGCTCTGGGACGCGGCCGAACCCGTTCCGCTTGACGGTGCCATTTATTGCCGGATCGGGCGAAGTATTTGCGCCGAACAACCTGACGATGGAGACGCCGAACGGCCCGCCCGTGATTCGCGACTTCCTGTTCGACCCGGCGAACCTCAGCAACTCATCGACCCCCGTGGCGGCAGTTTCCAACCCAAATAACTTACGCAACGCCTTCCACCGTTGGCAGCGCTACACGAACGCGAACGGCACGTTCCGCTACGACCCGCCCACCACTTCCGCCGGCGACCCGACCAACTACGTCGCACCGACATACAACTGGTCCGGCTACAACGCGAACGACAACACGAACACCAGCGGCCCGACGCCCGCACCCGATTTCTTCGACCGGCAGATCGACTCGGCGGGCGTGAGCTACGTCGGGGATCGCTACCCACGCCGGGGCGGCTACGTCTACTCTTCGGACGTCAGTTGGGATCCCGGCACGACGTTCGGCGCGGCGCGCAATGCGGTCGATCTGTTGTTCCCCAGCAGCGCGATTCCGAACCCGACCGCGCGGGCCGTACCCGCATCGCGGCCGGCACTCCTCAACGGCAACCGCACCGAAGGCGGCCTTTCGTGGGATCAGTTCACCGACGATGCCTGGGAACGCAACGGCTACGATCTCAACGTCGCCGGGTATATCAATAGTGCGGCGAATACCGCCAACGGCACGCCCCGTCCATCCGCACCGCTTCGCACGCCGGGGTTCAACGGCTTCTCGATGGGGCCAGGCTATTACGGCAAAACGTTCTTCATTTGGCCACCCGACCCACGTTGGGGCAACCCGAACGGCGGCGCGCCGAATGGCGGGCAAGTTCGCCCAGACCTCGTGAACACGCAGCCGACGAAGGATGTCAGCGGGAACTGGATCTGCGACTGGCGGCGACGCTTCTTCGTTCGGGGAAGCAGCGCCGACACCGGCAGTCCAGCGACGTTTCTCGCGTTCGATCCCGCCATCGATAACGACGCGAACGCACCGGGGAATCAGTCGATCAATCAGGCGCTCCTGCGAACCGGCGTGGGCTACACGTTACGCGATGGCAGCAGCGGCAGTACGCGAAACTACAAGCTGAATTATCGCGCTGTGCTGGCGTGGCTGAAAACCGGCCCGCAGACGTTGCCGCCGAACCTGCGAGCGGGCCGCGTGCTGTATTACGCTTCGATTCCAGACAATATCGACAACTGGGCGACCGACCTCGACCATCGTTTCTGGCGCGAATACATCGATTTCGTGATGGGCTATAACGGCAATACGCCGAACGACGACCCGCGCTTTTCGCTGGCCGGCGTCGAGATGATGGCGTGGCCCGAAGGCGCGGGTATCTCGATCGGCAACACGAGCCAATTCGACCCCGATGCCACCGGCCCGATGCCCGCAAACCCCGCGCCGTACATGAACTACACCGACAACCCAAGCCGCCCGCGAATGCACATGTGGTTCGGCCCCGCCACGATGCTGGCGTTCCTTTCGACACGCGCCCCACTGCGAAACTGGCTCCCCGGTAACTCGCACGAAGCCCAAGGTTGGCAGTTGAAGGCAGGCGTGCAATCGGGCATCGAAGATATCCGCAACAACCACCCGAACGACCGTGTCGGCATCGCGTTTTTCGCGCACGCCAACTACAACACACCGCGCGTGGCGATGAGCCAGGAGTGGCAAACCCTCAAGAACTCGCTGTTTTTCCCGAACTCGTTGTTGCCGCAATTGGCCGCAGGCAACGGCTCCGCGGAACTGCGTGCATTCAACACGGGCTTCGGCTCCGCGCTGCTCGGAAACTTGCCGAACGCCAACGGTGGCACCGACCCAAACACCGGCTTCGCGCTCGCCTACAACTTGCTCTCGTCGTCGCCCACGACCAACGCCGATCCGAACCAGCGCGGCCGTCGCGGTGCGCTCAAGATCGTGTTATTCGAAACCGATGGCGTACCGAACGCATACCAGAACTTTTCATATTCCGGTGGCATGAACGCCAGTTACACTTATGGCGGCCCTGGCGCGTTCGTGGCCAACGGCGACCCCGGCGTCATGCAGCAATCGTACGACATCGTCGCGCAGATCGTGGCCCCCACGTCGGCGGGTGGGTACTCGCTACCGAGCGCCCCGGCCCGCGTCTACCCGATCGCGTTCGGCGACTTGTTTACTTCGACGAGTTCGTTCCGCCCGCAAGCGATGAGCTTCCTGCAAAACGTTGCCCAGCGCGGCAACACCGCCCGCAATGCCAGCGACCCGCTCCCCGTCGAGCAGATCATCACCGGCAGTTCGCAAGATCGCATCGACAAACTTCGAACGAGTTTCGAACGCATCTTGCAAAGCGGCGTGCAAGTGACGCTGATCGAGTGAGGGGCAGTTCGGCTTGTTCGAATCGGCGGCATCGTGGTAATTTTCGCGAATGAATGCGACACTCCCGAAATTCCTCGACCGTGAATCGCTCGTTAAATGGCGCGAACGCCTGCGTTCCGAGGGAAAATGCGTCGTTTGGACGAACGGCTGCTTCGATTTGCTCCACCCCGGCCACGTGCAAAGTTTGCAAGACGCGCGCAACCTCGGCGACGTGCTGATCGTCGGATTAAACTCCGATGCCTCGGTGCAGGCGAACAAAGGCCCATTGCGGCCGATCCTGAGCCAG
>JAYSYI010000132.1:0-2155 GCA_043727665.1 Limnoglobus sp.
CTCGCATGTGTCGGTATCGCGATGGCCGCCGTCGGTGCGGTCGGTTGGCTCGGGCAAGCGTCTGCAGACGACCCGCCGAAGCCGATAGCGAACCGCAAAGAGGCACCCGCTCCGAAGCCGAAACCCGATACCGAGCACGTGCAGGGCGAGTGGGTTTTCCACAAAGCGACGATGCCGGGCGGTGGCACCGCGATCCACTGCGTTTGGGATTCGCAAATGAGCTTCCGCGGCGACACAATTTCGCTGTCGAACTATCTAATTCCGTACACGGAAACGACCGTACCGGAACTCAAGTCGTCGTTCGCGCTCGACGCCACGAATGCACTGAAAGAGATCGATATCGCGATCCCGAAAGTGGCGACGATGCTGTTCGGCAAAGAGATGGCGGGCGGTCCGATTCGCGGGATCTATCGCTTCGACGACGATGACACACTGACGATCTGCCTTGCGAATCGGCCGTTAGATCCACGCCCGAAAGCGTTCGATGTCGATGAGAAATACAATCGGTTTTTGTTCACGATGAAGCGAAACAAAGTGCCGGGGGCGAAGATGCCCGCCGAAGTCTCGGTTCGGTTTGTGACGGCCGACGGCAAACCAGTCGCCAACGCCAAAGTCACCGATTTCGGGAAACGAGTTCGAATCGCTGGCGAGTTCCTTTGGCGGTACAACGACGGTTACACCACCAATGCGAACGGTGTCGCGCAAACGAACCCGCAAGATTTCTCGTACGGATTGCTCAGCGTACGTGTCGCCGACAAAAACCTTTACGCCACGAGCGATGTCAGCCCGTATCGCGTTCTGACGGAAAAGCCGATCGTCGTCACGGTTCAGCCCGGCGTGCGAGTTCACGGCAAAATCGGTTGCCCGCAACTCGAAGCGAAGAAGATCGCAATCGGTTGGACCAACGTCATTCTCCGCTCAGAAGACGCCTATTTGTCGAGTTGCGTCTCCGAATCGGGCGAGTACGAACTGTTCGCCCCGCCCGGCCAATACACCTTCGACGTGTACGGCACTTATCTAAAGCGCACCCAAGCAGTTGTGAAAATATCCGGCACCGAGCCGACGCAGCAACTCAACCTCGACCTCGAACTGCAAGCGAATTCGTTCGGTGAACTCATAGGGAAACCGGCACCCGAACTCGTCGTGGTACCCGACGCGAAAAAGGAAGTCATTTCACTCGCAAAATTAAAGGGCAAGCCGGTGCTGATGATGTTCTGGCTCGAAAAGAGTTTCGGCGCGAATACCCAGCCCGACGATATGATGGCACTTCAAACCACGTATGCGAAGTATCGCGAGCGCGGGCTGGAAGTCGTTCTGCTCGTGCTGAATCGCGACAACGAGTTCCAGACTGCGGAGGAGTTTATCGCAAAGTCGAAGAAATCACGCGGTGCCGACGATAAACTCACACACCCGTACCGAATCGCGATCATGACCCCGGAACCGAAGTTAAACGGTGCGAACGGCTTCCTGGTCAGCAGCCAAACGATGGCCGATTTCGGTGTCACAAATAGCGGGTTTACGGTGCTGATCGACCGAAGCGGCAAGGTGGTCGGGGACTGCAACCCTGCAACGAACCCAGCCGACAAGCGAAAGCTCGAAGCGATTCTGGATGCGAAGTGACGTTAATCGCTCGCCTTCGGTTTCATGATCGCCCACTCGAGACGTTGGCAGGCGATATAGGCGTCGGAGGCGCGGAAATCGTGGACGCCGAGTTGCTCGCCGGGTTCGAGCGGCCAGGCGTCGAAGTTCACGTAAAACAGCGTCTGGAAGTAGCCGAAACGGGCATCGCCGACGCGACCGGCGGCGGAGTTCGGCCGCTTCTGCATCCGAAATTCTTCGACGCCGGTGAGCTTGAGGTGCAACTTCGTCGGCTTCGCCTCTTCGCCGAGGTTCTTGATCGAAGGTCGCAACAGCACCACGACATCGAGGTTGAGTTGCCCTTTGCGGTACACGGTGCGAACGAGGCGCAGCGATGCCCCCGTGAAGCGGAAGTCGCGTGCGAATTTTGCGAGGTCGTTCGGTTGAAGCGATGTCATTTGTTACCGTCTCGGTGGTTCACACGTAAGAATCGAACACGCGGACTTTCGCCCAATTCAGCTTCATTTCCGCAATAAACTGGTTGTGCGTTGGGTCGTCCTGATACAAATCGTGTGCG
>JAYSYI010000133.1:0-6709 GCA_043727665.1 Limnoglobus sp.
GTGTTGGAGAACGTACCGCCAGAGCTTTCGGAGCCGCTAACTTGGCCGGTTTTCGTGTTGTACACGAGTGGGTTACCGCTCTTGTAATCCTTCTCGCGGCCGACACCGGTTTGACGGCGGTACAGCGTCGCTTGGCCATCGCCGTAGCCTTCCAGAATCACCTGGCTGCCGTCGTACTTGATGATGTGGCCGAGGCCATAATACTCGTCGGTGCGAACCCGTGCGTCGCCCTCTGCGATCATCTTTTGCTCGCCTTGCGCACCGGCTTTGTCCTTGTACGATGTGGCCGTGAGCGTGTCGGTACATTGCAACACCACCGTCTTCGGCGGCACGTTGTGCGCTTCGATCTTGAGGTTGATGTTGTCCGTCGGCAGGTTGAACACGACGATCGATTCGCGGAACACCGCTTTCTGGAAAATCGACTTCTGATCTTCGATGTCCAGCCGTCCCGCAAACTGCACGATGGTCAGTTTCAGTTCTTCCTCTTTCGGCTTCGTGGGTCCGTTCGCGGGCGGCGCAGGGGCCGATTGCGGCTGGTCGTCTTTTGAGGACAGTTGCAGGCCGCGCGTCTCGCCTGGCCCCGTAGCCAAGATCAAACTGCGGTCATCCTTCATGCGGACTTCAAGCAATCGTGCCTTGATTCGCTGGGCTTTTACCGTTTTGCCACTGCGCGACTCGAAGGTTTCGTCGACGTAATACACATCCCCTTCGGGGCGTGGTTTACCCAGCACGGCCTCCGCATCATCGGGGATCGGCTCGCAGATCACACGCTCAATTTTCGGGTCGTCGGGGTTCGGCGCGTTCGGCGTTGTTGGCGTGGCTCGCGGTTTCGCGGGAGTGTTTTGTTTCATCTGGTTGAAGTAAATCGGCCGATCGAACCCGACGTCGAGATGGTGACACAGCACGTACGAGCGCGACCACGTTTGCTCGGCCGCAATCGTACCCGGCACCGGTTTCGCGGGCACTTTCGATGGCGGTTGCTGCACCGCTTGCACCAACCCCGTGAATTCGGCGAAACGTCGCTCGCCACGGAAGTTCATGCGGTCTTGCCACAGTACCGTCAGGTCCGAACGCTCGGTGATTGCCGCACCGCTGAGGTCGCTCGAACTCGGCATCTTCAGCCAGCCCTTCCCCTTCACCGCCACCGAGTTATTCGGTTGATCGATGACGACGTCCGGCCCCGCGATCTTGATATCCTCGAAGTGAACCTCCGCGAGTAAATCTTGCGTGCCGACCACCTTCATCACATGGCCATTTACCCAGTGATTCATCGTGAGGTGCGCACCGGTAATCAGCAAACCGTTCGGTTGCTTTGCCGGGTCGATCGGGTCTTGTTTCACGACGACGCGGCCATCGCAGATCGCGCTTTCGAGTTCGTACTGGACGGCATCCGCTTTCGCGGGGGGCGCGTCCTTCACGGCGGGTCGCGGGTCGGCGGGGTAACGCATCACCCAGACTTCGATCGAACGTGCCGAGAGATCCATCGGCTTGGGTGTCGGCGGTAGCTGTTCGATCTTGGCCGTGGGGTCGACGAAAGGCGGAATGAACGGCCCCGGCGTGGCACTCGGTATAATCGCCGCGATCAATTCTGGTTTCTTTTGTGGCGGTGTCGTTGGTTTGCTTACCGTTTGCACGGCCGGTGCGTTTGGCACCGGTCGCACGGGCTTCGGCACATCTTTGAACCACGTCATGAAGTGGTCGGTATCGCGAATGTTCGTGTCTGCCGAGCGACCGTTGACGTGGCCGATGCCTTGCAAGCGCGAAGGTCGTGCGGGTGCATTGCTCGCTTCTTTGCCGGGGGCGGGTTGTTCGAGCCAGAGCCGCAGCGTATCGGCACGCAGGTCGAAACCGCTCTTCGGGTCGGCGAATGAGGCATCGCCAGAGAAGGTGAGCAAGTCGACTTCCTTCGTGCCAATTTTGTCGACGGTTTGCGTCAGCGAATCGCGCCAGATTGCGGTGAGCGTCGTCGTTTTCGTGTCTTCGTCGAACATGTCGATCTTGCCGGGGCCGAGCACTTCGATGCGGGTCGTCTTTTTGATTTTCGCGGCTGCTGGTGGGTCGTACGTCTCAAGCAATAGCCGCCCGACTTGCCCCGCACGACCGGCTTCCAGGCGGTTGCGTTGACGGACGGCAATCAGCGGCGAACCGGAAAGGATCGTTCGCGTCAGGAATTTTTTCGGGTCGTTTTCGTAGATGATCGACTGACACTGCGCTTGCAACTGATCGCTCTCGGCAGCCAAATACACACTCGTCCCCGTGGCCCGCAGCGTCTTGAACGCGGGGCCGTTGGACTTCGGTTGTGCGGTGGCTGGCGTCATTAGCGCCGTCTGGAATTCGATCTCAAGTAACTGGCAAATCAGGTGATCTCTCGTGCCCGAGACGTTAATCCGCGTGACTTCGACGTTGTTCGGAACGAGTGGGTTCGAGATGGCGGCGGCGTCGAATCGGGCTTCGTTCTTTTCCCAATCGAAGCGGAACGGACCGAGCGTGCGAATGCGAACGAGCGCCTTCTCGTGGATGCGATTCGAGATCGCCACGCCATCCGGGATGCCGCCCGCGATTGCCATCATCGCGGCAGGCGGATCTTCGGCGGCGATGGCTTTTTTGCCGGGTGCAGCCGGTGCCGGTTCGGGTGTCGACGAGCCAGGGAAGCCCGATTTGCCATCGGTCCACAGGCTGAAGATGACGTTTTCCGACAGCGTCATTTCGCGAACGCCCTGGAAGCCAAGTTCTTTCGTAGGCTTCGCGTTCGGAGCCACCGCCACGGGCGGCCCCGTCTTTGGCTTCTTCAGATAAATCTTCATCCCGTCGGCGGTGATTGTCGGCGGCGGCGTGTGCAGCCCGAATGCCATGTCGGAGATCGTTTGCACGCGGAAATCTTCATCGGCGGCCACCGACACCGTTGGCAAACTGCTGCCGCGAATCGGCCGCGGCAGATTCTCCCGGTTGACGATTTCGACGCTGGCGGATGTCCAGATGTTCGGCCCGTTCGTGTTTGCCTGATCGGGGTGATCGTGCGTGCGATAAAACACGGGGCCGGGCGTCTTGAACACGAACGCCCGGTTCGCGTCGGCAGATCGCTGATTGTTCGTGATGTGTACGCGGCCGTTGCGCGAATCGGTGCGAGCGGTGAAAGGGTCGGGTGCCGTACGCAGTTCCATCCCGACGATCTTCGCCTTGCCGGTCAGCATTTCGCGTTCGGAACCGATGACTTTATCGAATTCGAGAATGGCTTCGTCGGCATGAAGTGTCGTGATCTCGGTCACTTCGCCCGGCACTCGTTCGTGCGGCAAACGTGGCTTCGCGAACATCGCCAAACTGAACGGCGCGAGCCGTACGAATTTACTCGGCTCGTTGCCGAGATCGGGCCGCCCCGCTGCGAAAACGATGCCGTCTTCACGCATCTCAATGCGGGTGGGATATGCCGACTGAATTTCCGGGCAGTTCGGGCCGAACGCTTCCTTCAGGCGAGTGATGGTCGGCGATTCGCGGTCGCGCAGTGGCGGCGCGGGGCCATCGCGTGATTCGAGAAATGCGGTGGGCAGTTGCGGTAGGCCATCGACGTTACCGAGAAATTGCGCGTAGACGAGGTAAATCGCCCCGAAGGCAATCAACCCGAGTAACAGGAGTAAAATCCGTCGCGGCGTCCACACGATCCGTATCCCCCGGTCAATCCGCCCGCCGATGCCGCAGTACGACATCGGCCCAACGCCCCTGCAACCCCATCAGCCACTCGATCGCTTCGCGAACCGCCCCATGCCCACCTGGCTTCGCCGTCACATAATGGACCGCATCGCAAACTTCACTGCACGCATCTGCCACGGCCACGGCCAAGCCGCTGCGGAGCAAAATAGGCACATCGGCTAAATCATCGCCGATGCTGCAAACTTCTTCGGGCTGACACCCCGTGCGTGCCAGCAGTTCGTCCCACGCGGGCCGTTTATCCGAACGACCCTGCAAAATCGTCTCGATTCCGAGTTCGTTCGCACGACGTTCGACCGCAAGCGACGTACGCCCCGACAGAATTGCCACTCGATTACCGTTCTCCTGCCAAAACTTCAACCCCGATCCATCGCGCACGTGAAACCGCTTGATCTCCGCCCCATCGTCGGTGTACGCGATGCTGCCATCGGTGAGGACGCCATCGACATCGAGCAACAGCAAACGGATTTTCGCAGCGCGGAACACAAGTTCCATCTTGGGGAGAGCAACGGGCACGGCGACCTCGGGGTTAACATCAATCTTATGGTGCCGGTCGCTCGAACAATCGCAGAGCGGGCCGCGAACTCGTTGCCGAACCGCGTTCGATACCGATCAAATCGGTTATGTCGAGCATGCCGATCGGGCGATTCTCCGCATCCACGACGGGGACTTCACTCACTTTGCGGTTCCGCATCAGTTCGATGGCATCGGTCAGTTTTGCGTGCGTCCGGATCGAGATTGGCGTCTTCGTCATCACTTCGGAAATCGGCCGATCGAACGCGCCATCGCTGTTTCGCTCGAAGAGTTTCGCCAAATCGCTGTCCGTGAAGATGCCAACGATTCGATCATCGCCATCGACCAGGATAATCGCACCCGTGCGTCGTCCTTCGTGCTTCCCCCGTGCAAATACGGCACGCACGCTTTCGGTCATCGGCGCGATCCGCAGTTCGTCGCCGCAACGCATATACGGTTCGACCGTGGCGAGTTTCCGCCCCAAGCTGCCTGCCGGGTGAACGCGGGCGAAATCGTTGACGGTGAAACCGCGAAGCTCGGATAGCGTGAACGCGATCGCGTCGCCGAGCGCGATCATTACCGTCGTGCTCGTGCTGGGTGCAAGGGAATTCGGGCACGCTTCCGCAACCGGGCCATACACAATCGCGGCATCCGAATTGGCCGCAAGCGAGCTAGTCGCACTCCCCGTGACGGCAACGACGGCGCTCGCCAGTGGCCGCAAGTTCGGCAACAACCGCAACAGTTCTTCGCTTTCCCCGCTATGCGAAAGCAGCAACGCCACATCGTCCGGTGCGACCATACCGAGATCGCCGTGGACGGCACGGGTGACATCGAGTGCGTAGGCACGGGTGCCTGTCGAGTTCAGTGTGGAGACGATTTTCTGCCCGACATCGGCCGATTTGCCGACGCCCGTGACGGCCAGCCGACCCCGACACGCGAGCAGAATCGCAATCACTTGCTCGAATCCCGGCCCGATGCGATCTGCCACGAGGCGCAGCGCATCCGCTTCCGCCAGTAGCACCTGCCGGCCAAACTCCGCTCGATCGAACGACACTCCGCGAACCGGAGCCAGCGCAGCCATGCGCAGTTCCTCAACGTGAGGGGGAAAATTCTCAACCTCACGTATACAAAAACAGTACGCGGCGTTGCAACCCCGATTTGTGACACCCAGTGATTCCGATTCAGTGATACTCTGTACAAACTTTCGTTTTTGATTTCGCGTAAAGTATCAAAAGGCGTTAATTGGCTGAGCGCGCGTTTTGCTCCGTACCAAATGATTGGCTCCGACGGTGCTGGCAACCCAATCTACATCGAGGAGGGATCTGGATTTGTCGTGTTGCTCGACCACGAGGATCAGTTTCATACCCGGCAGTTCGTTAACAATAGCATCGGCCAACTCGCCGAATATCTGCTGGTGTACAAGGCTGTCTTGCTCCCTGTTCGTGGACTATGTTGCGATCTCCGTCCTCGAAGATATAAAGCCAGTGGTTAGTGGCGAGTAGTTAGTTTTCAGACAAGAACACGCCACTCGCCACTCGAAAATTCACTTCGCCGCGAACAACTTGTCGATCTCCTCGTCGGTGAGTGTGTCTTTGCCTTCTTTCGGGTCGATGACGAGGGCGTTGCCGTTGGGCGTCACCCAGAGGACGTGGTTGCCGAGGCGGTAGACGTCCTTCATTTGTGCCTGTTTTTCGAGGATGCGGAAGTAGGCTGTGCCTTGGGCTTTGATCGCGACGATCGGCATTTTCTTGTCGAACTTGTCGTCGATCCAGACGCCGCCGACTTCCACGCAGTTGCGGCCGTAAGCAGCCCGGTTGGCAGTTTGCGAGAGTTGATTCTGGTTACGCAAGTTCGTCGAAGCGAGCGACAAATCGACGCCGAGTGTGCCGGTCTGATTCGATGACAATTTACCAGCTTCGTAGTTTTTCTTGGCGTTGTCGTAATTATCCTGATCGCGTTGGGCTTTCTTGAGCGACTCTGCAATCACACTTTTGCTGTCTTCGGGTTTCAACGCTTTCAGCGAGTCATCGACTTGCTGCTTTTGCAACTCGCCGCGTGCCGACGTGATTCCATCTTTGTCGCCCTTACCCGCCGCTTTTTGGGCCACCTGGCCAGTAGTTGGTTGCGGTGCGATGGAACTTGGTTTGACACCGCCGCCACCGAAACCACTGCCACCTACACCCGCACCTTGAGGTGCCATGCCATTCAGGCGGAATCGATCTGGGGCGGCGACGGGCATCGGGCCATCGGGGACGACGAGGTAGCTCGTGTAGGGCGTGGCGATACCGTACTTTTTCGCGAGCACCACGACTTCGTCGACGAGTTCTTTCTGTTCACCGTTCGCGCGGATTTGATCCAAAATGAAACCGACTTTGCGGCGTGCCCAGAGGTGTTCTACGAACGATTTATCGTCGGTCGTGCGCGAGGGGAAATCGACTTCTTCGACGATCTCGCGCGTCTCGCTGCCAACCTGCCCGGTCAGTTTGATCGTGGC
>JAYSYI010000134.1:0-6707 GCA_043727665.1 Limnoglobus sp.
GATCTGCGCTTGTCAACGGGAATGTGGATCATTCTAACGGCGATCGCAATCAGTTTGTGGCTATTCTGCATGATGGCGAACATGCTCGACCCGCTGAAATACGTCGCGATTATCGCGATTTTCGAACTGCTCGTCGGCTATTTCTGGATCGCGTACCTGGCGGGCCATCGGAATACATCGCGTGGCCTCACGACATTGCTGCCACCGGTTTGGATCTGCCGCGCCATCGAGTCGAACCCATACCAAGGTTATCGGCCGCTACGATTCGTACTGACCGGGTTGGCGTTGCTGTTGTTGTTTGTGATCGGGCCAAAGATGCAACCATCGATTTACGCCGCGATCGGTATGGACGCGGAAGTACCGAACGTGGTGAAGGAAACCAAACCCACACTGCTAGTCCGGTTGACGGAAGCCGAACGCGATAGTGACGCTGGAAAGCTCATCAAGGCGTTGAAATCGCTGTCCGAACCGACCGAACAACAATTGAAAGACGCCGCTGGTGAGCAACCCGAACTGATTGCGAATTTCCGTAGCCACTTCAACCACACCAACCTGGAAGTCCGCGACTTGGCGTTTGCGAACTTCGTGAAATGGGCAGGCCACGATGTAAAAGCCGAAACGATCAAAGCAATTTCATCGGACAACGATCTCGAACGTCACGATGCGATTAAAATCGCAGCGCAGCTGAAAGATGCGGCCGTCGCCAAGGCCGTCGCCAAGCGGATTACCGTCAAAGACGACCGCACGGAAGTCAAGCTCACGCTGTTAGCAATCGGCGGAACCGCTGCCGAAGATGCCGTTTTGCCGTACCTCCGCTCCGAAAGTTTCGACGTACTTAGCATTACGCACGACGTGCTGAAAGCGCACGGTGGAGAGAAAGCGCTCGCGGAACTTCTGAAAACAACCAACAAGACCGCACGCGGTTCGATCGTCGAAACCATCGTTGCCATTCAGAAACGCCTCGGCACAAAGTAAAGAGCCATGCGATTCGCAAATCGCATGGCTCGGATTGTTCCCGCTTACTTGAAGTTCTTCAGCCACTCGTCGAAGCCCTTTTTGTGCTTCTCGACGGTCTTTTCCGGGCCGATGAGCGTGAAGTAATACTGGTGTTCTTTCGTTTCGAAGATCACGTAAAGCTGGCGATACCCGGCGATTGGCGTGCTCTTTTCGGCCATCGGGAACGGCTTCTTCATGAACGTGCCTTTCACGTCCTGATATGTGGCCGCAATCTCGCCGACCTTGAACTTCTTGTCGATGGTTTCTTCGACTTTGTCTTTGCCGTCGGCAGGCTGGAACTTCGCGACTTGTCGCTTCAAGTTCGCTTCGACCGTGCCACTGCCGCCGGGGAACTTGAATAGCGCCAACTCGGCTTCGTCTTTGTCGCCTTCGGCTTTCGGCAACTTGAACTGCGTCCACCGCATCGCGTTCGATGGGGCTTCTTCCTTCCAGTCGGCCGGCGTCGTCGACTTCAACCCGGCAAGTTCGACTTCGGTGCCTTTCTTCTTGTCATTGGCAGCGGTAACGAAACTCGTCACGAAGACGGCCACCGCGAGTGCAGCAAACGAACGCATCAGTCATTCCTCCGAAATCGGTGAGTGTGGAACCGAAGGAGATTATAGGCCCGGCGCGACGCGCAGGCGCAAGAACCACTCGCGGAGCACCGCTTCGCGTGCCGTATTCGCCTTCGCGACCTCGTCGGTGGTCACTGCCACGAAGCGGACGAAGGTACCGGGCCGCAACTGTGCCAGCGCGTCGAGGTCGGCGCGAATCGCATGTGCGATCTTCGGGTAACCGCCGATGGTTTGGCCATCGACGCCGAGGACAATCGGCTGGCCGTCGTTGGCAATTTGCACCGAACCGGGGGCGACCGCTTCCGATATTAACTCGCCGGGCCGCCGTTCGAGTGTCACCCCGCGTAGCCGCAGGCCCATGCGGTTGCTCGCGCTCAGCACTTCGTAATTCGCTTCGAAAAATCGCTCGGCGTGCAGAAACCAATCGGCTTGCGGGCCAGGTAACACGCGAATAATCGTCGCGTTTGCACTATCGACACTCGATGACACGGGGCTGACCGCGAACGGCAACGCGCGCCCGCCGATGCTCGATTCGGCACACGGCAAACTGTCGCCGACGGCGATGGGTGACAGCCCACTGGCACTATTCATGATGTGCGGTACATCGAACCCGCCCGCGACGCAGAGGTAGGCGCGTACTCCCGTCGGCGTACCACCAATCTTCAGCACATCACCTGCTTCGAGCGTGAATGTCGTGCCGGATGGAAGTCGGCCTTTGTTCGCAATTGCCGCAAGAAACGGCGAGCCGAACAGCACGCACGCGGTCCGCTGATCCGCGTGCAGCGTCGGCCCCGCCATCGTGATTTCGAGCGCGGGTGCGGTCGATTCATTTCCCAAAAGTGCATTGCCGAGTTCGTAAGCCGCCCGATCCGCAGCTCCACCGAGCGGCATCCCCAAATGCCGAAACGCCGGTCGCCCGCCATCGACGACGATCGAATGTAACCCGGATTCCCGTACAGTCAGTGCCATGAAGTGATAATAGTCCAGCCAGGGTTCGACGAAGCGCCTGCCCCTGGATCAACTGAAAACTGCTGATATCGCGGTTGGATATGTGCGGGTCTAATCGTCGTCGTTGCGACGCTTGTTCCGTGGCCGCTCGTCGCGTTCGTCATCATCGTCGTCGTTACGACTTCGCTTCTTACGTGGTCGCTCGTCGAGATCATCGTCATCGTCGTACGATTTGCGTTCACGCGGTATCGGGTTCGGTCCGTAGTCGTTTCTCGATCGATCGCCTTCCTTAATGAGCCAGAATAAAAGGATGATCGCCCCAGCGAAAGGGATGAAAAGAAACAGGATAGACCATCCGCTGCGGTTAATGTCGTGGAGTCTGCGCACCATTACAGCGAGGCCTGGGATCAAGACCGCAAGACCGTAAAGCGTGTTCAGCGGGCTGATTTGGCCACCCGCGAGTTTGGTCAGACCTGCGAACGAGTCGACGATCATTAGCACGATGCTAATCAGAGTCGTGATGAGAGCGTACATCCAATACTCTTTGCGTCGCGCGCGTCCCTCGAATGTCGCGTACTTTTGCAGAACGGCGAGATATCAGTCCATCGGGAATCCTTTGTAATGAGAACGACTTTGCGGGCAGAGCGAAGGAGCGACTTCGCCAAAGTCGTTCGTGAACGCATACACTACCCCACTCTCACTTCGAACGCCACACGAAATTTTCGTCGAATCGAGTGCCGACATGACGAACATTGCGACTTACGAACCTCGGGTCGCGCGATTACCGTGATGCGTAGTACGCCCAGCACGCTTTCTCGAGCGAAGCCACATCGACTGGCTCGAAGCGGAGAAACCCGAAAACATCCGCGTTCCCCAAGCCTTTCAAGTAAATTGTGCCGACTCGCTCGAATCGCTCCTGGAGCAACGGGCACAGCAATTTCATTTCGGTTTCGGTCATCATGCAGGTGTGATCGGGTGCCGTTTTGTCTGTGTCTTGCAGTCGGCTCGCACGGTTGATGACCGGGCCGAGTGCATGAATCCCCATAATCTGCTGTGCATAATTGATACGCGGCTGGAACGAAGGCGCGGCTTGCGGTACGAGGCTTCGGAACAGGGTATCGAACTCGGCCAGTTTCCCGCTGGGGTTCCGGTCCGGAACGAACGGATCGCCGACCTGCACGGTGCCCGAGGTCAATCCGATGCCAGTCTCGTGCCAGACGCCACTCGATTGAACCAGCCCGAGCCTTCGCCACGTCTCCGCAATACAGTTCGTCACGCCGGTCATTTCGAGCGCACAGAGCACAGAATTATCGAGGCCTGGCAGTATCGCGCCGCCTTTGCCCTTTCGCTCCCGCGAGAGGACGAGCAATCCGTCGCCCGTGTAGTTCAGGTAGTTGCATTCGTATCGATTCAGCACTTCGACCACGTGCGGAAAGTAGCAAAAGCTCAGCAAGTCGAAGACGTTGACTCCCCAACGCTGCCCGATGTTTTCGGTCAGCTCTGTAAACCCTCGAATGTCGGTCACGAACGTGGCGACATTGTCGAGTGTGAGTGTCTGAATTCGCCCATCTGCGGTCGCACGCAATGGGACGCCGATTGGATTGAGCAAGTGCCGAAGTCCGATAAAAACGTCGCGGCAGGCACCGAGTATCGATGCAATTTCTTTCAGCGGGTCGGCATCGTGACGGATGGCCGCCTCGAATTCGTCTTCGACGAGAACGAGTTCCGGATATTGGCGGACGAGATCCGTCATTGAATCGCGAAACCGGGCACACAGTGCCGCAGCGTCCGGTGCATCATCAATATCGCGCGTTGGCAACATATCTTCCATTCCCTCCAGTCGCGTGATAACTCATTTACAAACTATGCCGAATCGACTTCAGATTCTACATCGAATTCAACTACTGACTGCCTCGGGAACACGGGCGTCGGGGCTTACCGTGGTTCGATAAGATTAGTGGTACATCTAACTCGCGTACGCTGCGAAATCGAGTGCCGACATGACGAACATTGCGACTTACGAACGGCAGGGTGCGGCGGCGGTGATCGCGCTGAACCGACCCGAGAAGCGGAACGCGCTATCGCGGGCGCTGGTGGCGGCGTTGCACACGGCGTTCGAGCGTGCGGCAAACGACGATGCCGTACGCTGCGTGATCCTCACCGGTAACGGGCCTGCATTTTGTGCGGGAATGGACCTCGAAGAGTTGCGCGGCACCTTGAATCCCACGTCGGAAGATGGCGTCGTTTGGGAAGATGCGCACCAATTATCGGCACTTTACGAGCGCATTTACACGTTGCCGAAGCCGACGATTGCGGCAATCAACGGGGCGGCCGTGGCGGGCGGCGCGGGGCTGATGACCGTGTGCGACTTGGCTGTGGCCATACTCGATGCGAAGATCGGCTACCCCGAAGTGCGGCGCGGGTTGGTAGCGGCGATGGTGTTGCCGCACTTGCTAAGACACGTCGGCGAACGCGCCGCACGCTGGCTGTTACTCACCGGCGAACTAGTCGATGCCGTCGATGCGCTCAAGCTCGGGTTGATAAACTCGGTGGCGTCGGCCGAGGAGCTTATAAATGTGGCAATGAACTGGTCGCAAGCCTGTGCTGCCGGCGGCCCGAAGGCGATCGCAACCACGAAGGAGTTGTTACGCCGCTGTTCTCAACATGCAGTAAGTGTCACCGATTTAGCCGCCGTGAGTGCCGAGCCACGACTGACCGACGAGTGTCGTGGCGGACTGCACGCGTTTTTCGAGAAGAAACCCTCGCCGTGGGCATAGCGTTGCAAGATCACGGGTCGATTTGCAATTCTTGGAATGTTTTGCGCATCGCGGCGAGATCCCAACTGTGGATGCCGTGTGCGCCTTCGTGTAATGCGAGCAGTTTCGTGCCATCGGGAGTGAACGCGAGTTGTCGCACGGCCAACGAACCGGCGGGGTACAGGTGCGTGAGCCGTTGCAATGTGGCCCCTTGCCACGTCCAAAGTGTCACTTGCCCATCGCTGCCGGCGGTTGCCACGTAGACATTTTGCGGGTGGATCGCAAGGCCGACGATGCGGCCATCGTGAGCTTTGCGATTCAATCGGGATGTCGCCTCCGGCAGTTTGTAGCCGAGAATATTTCCCGATTCGGTCCCGACGAGAACGGCCGATTCATCGGGCAATTGCGCCATTAAAGTGGGAGTTTCGTTCGACATCATCCAACTCTGGATCGGTTCGGCAGTCTGGCTTTTCAAGTACACGAATTGCCCATCGCGGCACCCCGCAACGACCCCGCGCGAACCAGCGGCAATCGCGAATACGCTACCGCGTCCGCTCGACGCATCGAGGATGTTGCTCCAACTCTTTAACTCTCGACCATCGCTAGCCGATCGCAAATGCACGTTGGCCCCTTCTACCGTCCAGAACGTTTGGCCATCGGGATCGTACGCCATTGCGACGACGAGTTTCGTCGGCTTGACGAGCGATTGGAGTTCGAGTGTTTTGCGATCGAGGCCGTACAGTTCCATACCGTTGAGCGAGAGAATCGGGCGTTTCGCTTTCGGTTCGTCGATGAGAGCTTGGCCATCGCCGCCACTCTGAACGAGCGCGAGAATCTTCCGTACGTCCCGTCCGGTGTTTTGCTCGCTTCGATTGGCAAAATTCCCCTGAAAAACGCCGAACTTCATCCCGCCGAGCGTCGTCACGCGCCGTTCGGCGTTCATTCCCAAACTGGGGATAAATTGCCAAATGGTGTAGCTACTCAGTTGAGTCGTTACCGGTTGGCTGGGACGTCGTATGGCGAACTGCAACACGCCGTTATCGTTGACGACGAAAAGGCTTTGCCCGTCCCGACTGAAAGCGAGATCGTAGATTTTGCCCACGTACGTTTCGGCAACGGTTTTTGCCGTCCGCGTGGTTGCGAGTAGCAAGCGGTTCTGCATCGTTACCCCCGCAAGCAGTTGGCCATCGGGGGAACAGGCATAGTGGTACGTCACCGTATCTTTACGGCCACCGAAAAACATGCCCGATTGCACGTGCGACGAGCCGTCGAATCGCTGGATGGAATCTTCGAAATACGCGTACATCGCGGTCGTCGTTGGGTCGAAGTACGCAGACACTAAACCGGGCGGCTCGCCCTTCCGGTATTCCCAATACAGATACGGGGTGGGGATTTCTTCGAGCGTATCGGGGTTCAGAAATTGGTTCCGCCC
>JAYSYI010000135.1:0-2149 GCA_043727665.1 Limnoglobus sp.
GCTTTATCGGGTACGGCAATTGCCGAAGGCAGATCGAACGCGGCGATGCGCTGACTGTTCAAAATGAGGTAGAAACCGGTGTCGTCGGCGGTTGGCCCCGATGTCGGAATGAGTGGCAACGAATAGGCAAATTCGACCGTGCCCGTGTAGCGCTGAATGCAGTAAATTTTCAGTACGTTCACCGCGAACACGAAGCGAGAGTTTACGGCAATCGGGTAGATCGTCGCGTTCGGCGAGTCGTACTTCATCGTCCATTGTTGGGCACCGGTTCGTTCGTCGATGGCGACGAGCAACCCGGCAACCGTTTGCACGAAAATCTGACCACCCGGCACGACTTGTACCAAGCCGACGCTGTCCGATCGCCCGCCAACGGGCACGACGGTCGTCCACTGTGTTGTGAGGTTCAGGGGCTCGAGCGTGGCGGCCGTCGGTGGCACTGCCTTCGAGTAGATCGACGATTGACCGTACGCGGAGGGCAATATTAAGATGCTGAGTAGCAAAAGAGCCGCAGATAACCGCATGGCACGCACTCCGGAAACGATTTGCCGATTGATGTAGTTTACCACGAACCGAAAGCAAGTGGTGGCGAACCCGGCCGCAGTCCCGCAGTTCGTTGAGGTGGTGCAACGGTTGCATCGGTTGCGCGGACTATTTTTTGCCCATCGCACGCTTTTGGGCAAAGAACGCGGTCAAGATCGCCGAACACGATTCGGCCATCACGCCGCCAATCACTGCACACCGATGGTTCAAACGCGGGTCGTTCGTGATCTGATACAGCGTGTGGCACGCACCGGCTTTGAAGTCCGTGCAACCGTACACGACGATCGGCACGCGCGCTTGCACGATCGCCCCCGCGCACATCGGGCACGGTTCGAGCGTGACGTACAAAATGCACTTTTCCAAACGCCACGAACCGAGCGAAGCCGCCGCTTGCGTCAGTGCGATCATCTCGGCATGCGCCGTCGGGTCGATCAGGCGTTCGCGTTGATTGTGCGCACTCGCGATAATTCCCAATTCCGGGTGAACGATTATCGCCCCGACGGGGACTTCGTCCTCATCGGCAGCCATCATCGCTTCTTCGAACGCCATCGCCATGTGGTGTTCGTGCAGCGGGTGCCGTGCGTCGGTCAGCGAGAGATCGAATGCAAAAGGGTCATCCACAGTAGCCGTAGCCTCTATCTGGAAAGGGCGTGTAGCGATTCCTTCGCCGCGATCAGCATCTCGTCGATCTGCGCATCCGTCATCGCAGCCGAGATGAACGCCGCCTCGTATTGGCTACATGGCAGGTAGAATCCGCGGTCCATCATTTCCCAGAAGAACCGTGCGAATTTCGCTTTGTCGCTGAGCACCGCCGTATCGAAATCGGTGACGTCGCGATCCGTAAAGAACAGCGTCCACATGCTGCCGACACGGTTGATGCGGTGCGGGATGCCGCACTCGGTGGCGGCGTGGTTCAGCCCGGTTTCGATTCGTTGGCCGAGTTGATCGAGGCGCACATACGGTGGGTTTTGCTTCAATTCCTTCAGCGTCGCGATACCGGCCGCCATCGCGATCGGGTTGCCGCTCAGCGTGCCGGCCTGAAACACGGGACCGGCGGGCATGATGAACTTCATGATGTCCGCACGACCGCCATACGCGCCGACGGGGTAGCCGCCGCCGATGATTTTGCCGAGCGCCGTCACGTCCGGTTCGTCGCCGAGGAGCACTTGCGCCCCGCCGTAGGAGAGGCGGAACCCGGTCATGACTTCGTCGTAAATGAGTGCGGTGCCGTGATGGTGCGTCAAGCGGCGCAGTTCGCGGCGAAACTCGATCGAGGGCGGGACCAACCCCATGTTGCCGACGACGGGTTCGAGCATCACGCCCGCGATTTGGTCGCCCTTCGCCGCGAAAAGTTCGGCGAGTTGCTGCGTGTCGTTGTAACGCAGCACGATCGTATCTTGCGTGCAACCTTTAGGGATGCCTGGACTATTCGGCACGCCGAGGGTGAGCGCACTCGAACCCGCCGACACGAGTAACGCATCGACGTGGCCGTGATAGCATCCGGCGAATTTGACGATGAGATCGCGGCCCTTCCAGCCACGTGCCAGTCGGATCGCGCTCATCGCGGCTTCGGTGCCACTCGAAACGAACCGCACCATCTCGACCGACG
>JAYSYI010000136.1:0-6658 GCA_043727665.1 Limnoglobus sp.
GTATTTGAAGTCGACGCAGAATGCGGACGGCAGTTGGGGCCAGTCGCCGGGCAAGCTCGGCATCACGGGCGTTGTCGTTACGGGTTTGCTCCAATGCGGCATATCGCCCGACGACGAACCGGCCACGAAAGGGTTGAAGTTCATCGAGAGCCTCGTGAATGCGAAGGCGGGGCACATCGCGGGGCCGGATGCCAAAGTGAACTTGCACAATTATGTGACGAGCATCAACGTGATGGCACTTGCGGCGGCGAAGCGGGACGACAAATACAAAGCGGTCGTCGGCTCGGCTGCGGAGTTTCTGAAGAAGCTCCAGTGGGACGATGGCGAAGGCAAAACTGAGAGGGACGACTTCTTCGGCGGGGCTGGATACGACAGTAAATCGCGGCCGGACCTGTCGAATACCGCGTTCTTTTTGGAAGCACTTAAGGCGGCGGGTACACCCGCAAGCGACCCCGCGATGAAACGCGCGATCGTCTTTCTGAGCCGCTGCCAGAATCTCAAAAGCGAGTTCAACGACCAACCGTGGGCGGACAAAATCAACGACGGCAGCTTCATTTACTCGCCCGCGGGTGGCGGTTCGACCAAGACGAGCGACGACCCCAAAGCGCCGCTCACCGGCTACGGTAGCATGACTTACGCGGGCATCAAGAGCATGATTTATTGCGGCATCACTAAGGACGATCCACGCATGAAAGCGGCCATCGGCTGGGTGAAGAAGAACTACACGCTCGATGCAAACCCCGGTATGCCACCACAACTCGCGAGCCGCGGGCTGTACTACTATTACGTGACATTTGCCAAAACGATGTCTGCACTCGGCGAAAACACATTCGAAGACGCGAACGGTATCAAACACGATTGGCGTGCGGACCTGACGAGTGCCGCGATCAAACGCCAGAAGCCCGATGGCAGTTGGACGAACGAAACGGATCGCTGGATGGAAGGCGACCCGAGCCTCGTCACCGGCTATATGATGATGGCGCTCGGGCAGAGCCGGTCGAAGTAGAATCCTGCTGGCTTCTGAGTGCGTTTCGATCTATATTACACATACTGCTTGATCGGGAGCGTCACGCTCCTCCTGTTTTCCGTGCGAGAGATACGATGCCATCACTCCACAATCGCCGTGCGTTTCTACAGGTCGGTGCCTGCTCCGCTGCTGGGCTGACACTGCCGACGCTGTTTGCCAACCGAGCGGCGGCCAAGCTTCCCACGAAGGGCAAATCGGTCATTCTCGTCAACCTGACGGGCGGGATGAGCCACCTCGATACGCTCGATATGAAGATGGACGCACCGACCGAAGTGCGTGGCGAATTTCAGCCGATTTCCACGCGGCTACCCGGCGTTCAAGTCTGCGAGCACCTGCCAATGGTTGCGGATCGGATGAATAAATGGGCACTCGTTCGCACGATGTCGCACCGCGAAAACGGCCACCTTCCCGGCACGCACCGCCTGTTGACGGGTGCCACAATGCCAAACCAACGCGGCTCGGACCTGGATAATAATCTCTCGCGGAGTAACTGGCCGTGTTATGCAGCGGGGTTGAACTATCTGCGGCCACGAAACGATGGCATCCCGAACGGCGTGACATTGCCACGCGCATTGATCGAAGGCCCGCTCGTATGGCCGGGCCAGCATGCCGGGTTTCTGAAGGCGAGCCACGACCCGATGCTCGTGACGCAAGATCCGAACTCCGATGCGTTCAAGATGGACGCGTTCACGCCCGCAATGGGTACCGACTCCGAGCGGATCCACAAACGGCGAAGCTTACTCGAACAACTCGCGACGGCACCCGTCGGCGATCCCGCCTTTCGCGGACATCAGGAACGCGCCTTCGAACTCTTGACATCCGGACGGGTCGCGGGGGCGTTTCGGCTCGATCGTGAAGCCGTTGCGACGCGGGACCGCTACGGGCGAAATCTATTCGGCCAATCGCTGTTGCTCGCGCGACGTCTCGTTCAGGCGGGTGTGCCGATCATTCAGGCGAACATGGGCACCGTGCAAACGTGGGATACGCACTCGGACAACTGGGGAAAACTTAAGACGCGATTACTGCCCTGGCTCGATCGCGCGCTCGCCGCACTCGTCGACGATCTGGAATCCGAAGGGCTTCTACAAGATACACTCGTCGTTGCGGTGGGCGAGTTCGGACGTACCCCGAAAGTGTCGTTCTTACCGGGAGAAAAGACTCCAGGCCGCGACCACTGGGCGGGCGTGTATTCCGGGTTATTCACCGGTGCGGGTGTCTGTGGCGGGCGAGTAATTGGCAAGTCGGACAAGACCGGCTCGTTCCCCGTGACCGACCCCTACTCGCCGTTCGACCTCGGTGCGACGATCTACCGCACGCTCGGTATCGATCCGGATTCCGAGATTCTGGACGCGACGAATCGACCTTCGCGAATCTGCACGGGCAAGCCGATGGACGTCCTCTTCGAGAACAAGTAACCGATGCTCGGCTGGCTCTCCGCGATTTGCGTTCTGGCCGCAACCGTGCCAACCCCGGTTGCAAAACCGTACTTCGGCATTCAAATTCTCGACCGCGCCACAGGCCGTGGCGTGCCACTCGTCGAACTTCGCACGGTCAACGACATTTCTTATTTCACCGACAGCAGTGGTTGGGTTGCGTTTTACGAACCCGGCTTGATGGACCGCGAGGTGTACTTTGCGATCGCGTCGCCCGGTTACGAGCGTGCCAAAGATGGCTTCGGGTTCCGCGGTTTTAAAGCACGTACCCTGCCCGGCCAAAGTCTAAGCGTGCGGATCGATCGTTCGAACATCGCATCGCGGGTCTGTCGGCTGACGGGTCAGGGGATCGATGGCCATCGCGAGTTACTCGGGTTGCCAGCATCGCCGAATCGTCGTGCCTTGAACGCAGGAGTGATGGGGCAAGATTCGGTGCAGGTTGTGCCATACCGAGGCAAATTATTTTGGTTGTGGGGCGACACGAACTTACCGCAATATCCGCTCGGACAGTTTCAAACGAGTGCCGCCACTTCCACGCTGAAGCACAATCCCGAAGATGGCATCGCCTACGATTACTTCACCGATGCAAAGCTTCCAGATCGCGTGCGGGCGATGGTGCCATTAAAAGCACCCGGCCCCGTCTGGTTATTCGGCCTGCTTACCGTGCCCGACAACGAGGGCCGCGAACGCCTCGTCTCGCATTTTACCCGGCGGAAAAACCTTGCGGAGCAGGCCGAACATGGCCTCGTTGCGTTCGACGACGATCTCGGTATGTTCCGCGTCATCGTCGAACTGGAAGCCTCGAACACGTGGAAGTTCCCGCGAGGCAACGCCGTACGAAACGGCGAATATTGGTACTTCGCTAGCCCATTCTGCCATACGCGTGTGAAGGCCAACTGGGACAGCATCCGCGACCCGAACGCTTACGAGGCATACGCCCTGGACCCGATCACGAAGCAGTTCGCGTGGCAAAAAGACCGGCCACCGAGTTCGCAACCGCTCGTCGATCTGGAGACAGGGAAACCGGTAACGATTCACACGGCATCGATTAACTGGAACGACTACCGGAAGCGTTGGACGATGATCGGCGTCGAGACGAATACGTCCGGCAAACCATCCGCGCTCGGCGAAGTCTGGTACGCGGAGTCGGCGACGATTGTTGGGCAGTGGTCGAAGGCGATCCACATCGCGACCCACCCGAACTACACCTTCTATAACCCGCGCCAACACCCGTTCCTCGACGAGGCGGGTGCCCGGATCATTTACTTCGAAGGCACTTACACGAACACATTTTCCGGCAACAAAACAGCAACGCCACGCTACGAGTACAACCAATTGCTTTACAAACTGGACCTGAGCGACCCGCGACTTCCCAACTGACGATTTACCCGCCGCAACCGGGGCCTTCGACGGCTTCGGCCATGACTTTCAGCTGAATCATGCTTCGGTCTTGCTCTTTCTCCAGGTACGCGCGGCCTTTCTTGACGTTGACGTGATCCCACGGCAACCGCTCGCTGATCGGGCGCGTCCGCTGGCTGTAGAAGCCCACGTCGATGTTCAGATCGCGGAACGTGTCCCACCACAATTTCGCATTGAAACACTCTTTCCAGCCGTCCATCCGCGCACCGCGTTTCCACGCTTCGTAGAGCGCGGGTGACACCCGCCTGTCACCGCGAGTGAGGATGCCTTCGAGCAAGCTCGTTTCGATGTCGTGCTGCTTCACTTTCACAGATTTCAAGCGACTCTGGCCGTGTAAATACTGACCCACCCAGCGGAAGTATTCGCGATCTTGCATCCCGTTCCATTGGTATGGCGTGTGCGGTTTTGGCACGAAATTCGACACGCTCGCGGTGACGTCCTTGTAACTGCCGGTGACTTCCTTGCCGATGCGGCTGATCGTCTCAGCCATCTCGATGATGCCATCGAGATCGGTGGGGCGTTCGCCCGGCAGGCCGCACAGGAAGTACAATTTTACCTTCTGCCAGCCGTTTTTGAACGCTTCGCGGCAGCCGACGTACAGGTCGTCGTTCTTGATCTTCTTGCGAATCTGCTCGCGCATGTCGTCGCGTGCCACTTCCGGTGCGAGCGTCAGCCCGGCTTTGCGAACGCCCTCGAACAGGCTCGGCAACGTGCGTAGCTGGTGGTTAATCCGCAGGCTCGGCAACGACACATTGACGCCGAGTGGGCGAAAGACCTGGTGCATACGCTTCACGAGTTCTTCGAAGTGCGGGTAGTCGCTCGTCGAAAGCGAGAGCAAACTGATCTCGTTCGTGCCGGTGTTCCGATAACTTTCGAGTGCCGCTTGCACGATGGTTTCGACCGAGCGGAACCGCAGCGGGCGTTTGATCGTGGTCGATTGGCAGAAACGGCACTGATGCGGGCAGCCACGCATAATCTCGATCGCAATGCGGTCGTGCGGCGTTTGCACGAACGGCACAACGGGCTTCGTGGGCAGCGGAATTGCATCGAAGTCTTGGCTGATCGTACACGACTGGATTTCGAGTGGCACATCGCTGCGGGTGCGGTTGACCGTGGCAATCGTACCGTCGGCGTGGTACTCGTGTTGGTAAAACACCGGCGCGTACGCCCAGACGGTACGGCCGACGACTTCGGCGAGCATCTCCAACCGGCGGCGGTACGTGTTGTCGCCGTCGCGTATCGCTTTTTCCTTGAGTTCCACCCAGCGGTTCATCACCCACGGCAACGATTCTTCGCCATCGCCGATGATGAAGAGATCGACGAACGGCGCAAGTAATTCGGGGTTCTGCGCACCGGGGCCACCCGCGATAATCAGCGGATCGGAAACGAGGCGTTCGTCGCTGAAGTGCGGGATGCCACCGAGGTCGAGCATATTCAACAGATTGGTGTAACAGACCTCGTATTGCAGGCTGAAACCGACGATGTCGAATTGGTGCAACGGCGTGAATGTCTCGAGACTGTACAACGGCAGGCGGCGTTTTCGCAGGATCGTTTCGAAGTCCATCCACGGTGCAAACGCGCGTTCGCAGGCCCATTGCGGGTCGTTGTTCATGATCGAATAGAGCACCTGCAACCCGTGGTGGCTCATGCCGATCGTATAGGCATCGGGGAAGCACATGCAGAGCGTGCCGCGGACTTGCGAGTGGTCTTTGACGATCGAGTTCAACTCGCCGCCCATGTACTGGGCGGGCGTTTTCACTCGCGGCAGCAACCGCATCACTTCGGTTTTCAGTGCGGAGTTCGCCATCGTTGTTCATCCATGTGAAATTAAGTGCGCCCAGTTTCCACAACCCGAATCGGGTGATCCGATGCGGGGTTTTCGACGGTCAACGATCGATGTCCGTCGAGAAACGCTTGCAATTCTGGCAAAACGACACGCTGACGCCAACCGGTGCGTAGGTTCGAATTGATTGCCGCACTGACACCCGGCTGTCGTTCGCGCACGAGCCGCTTCAGGTCTTGCGTCGTGGCCACCTGGTTCGCAGCAATCGAATTTCGCGCGCACCACTCGCCGAGAACGACACCGAGCAAACTCGAAAGCAGTGCCACGTGCGGCGGGTCGGACTCGCGTTCCTCGACTTCCGGGCATTCGTGCATCGGCAGCGATTTCGCGTGGCGAACTGCTTCGAAAATCCCCGGTGCATCGACCTTGGCCACGCCGCGAAACGATTGCACTTCGTCGATGCTGTTCGGCCCGTTGCGTGCGATCTCGGCGACGAGTTCATCGCGAAGGACTGTTCGCGATGGCCGGTTGCCGCGTGCCGCACGATCGTCGCGCCAGAAATAGACTTCCCGCGCGACCGCAAGGCCACGCCGCCCGAGGCCGCCGATGCCTTTGATCTTACGCCATTTTTCGGTGGCGGGGTCATCGGAAATCGAGCGCACGAGGAACGTCTGAAATTCTTCGTTCGCCCAGTCTTCGCGTTCGAGTTTTTGCAGCCGTTGTTGGAGCGTACGCCACATCGGTATCAGATAGCGAACGTCGTCGAACGCATACTCGATCTGTGCGGCGGTTAGGGGGCGTCGTCGCCAGTCGGTCAACGTTTCGCCTTTGTTTAGCCGCACGCCCAGCAGTTCGTTGACGAGGTTCGAATAGCCGATGGGGAACGTGTAACCGACTAACCCCGATGCGATTTGCACGTCGAACATGTTGCCGAGCGGCCGCCCGATCCCATGATGGCACATCCGCACTTCTTCGCGGCCCGCATGCACAATCGAC
>JAYSYI010000137.1:0-6631 GCA_043727665.1 Limnoglobus sp.
TCCGCCGTTCGACAGCGAAGGCGTGACGTACGCGAAAGCCTCCGTGTTGCGCACCGATCCCGTTGCGTACACGCCACCGACCGAGGAGTGCGAAGTCCATCTGGCTAGTGCAAAAGAGGCCTCGCAGGGGTACGGCGTCGATCGCGTCGAGAACCCGCTCGATGTCGGTTTGCTCAAGAACGGCGGCACCGATTACGCGGGAAGGGCAACGCTCGATCTCGATTATTTGCTCGGCGAAAACGGCGGGCACATGAATGTCAACGGCATCGCGGGCCTCGGCGCGAAATCGAGCTTCCTGCTACACGTGTTGTGGATGTTGCTGCGCGAAGCCGAACGGCAAAAATTGAGTATGCCGAGCGACAAGAACCGCTTGCAGATCGCGCCGATCGTCTTCAACGTCAAGAACTACGACCTGTTTTTTATCGACAACTGGAACAAGAAATATCGCGACAAGGAAACCGAGTACCTGGACGACTGGAAGAAACTCGGCGTCGAAAAACCGTCGCCGTTTCGCGATGTGAAGTTCCTTGCCCCGCAAGAGAAAGACAAGACGACACCCGCGAACGTCGGCCGCGCCGACGGGGCCGTGAAGCCGTATAGTTGGTCGCTCTCGCAAGTCATCGAGCAAGGCTTGTTCAAGTTCCTGTTCGCCGACGATGCGGTATACGAACCGAACTTCGGCGGGCTGGTCGATGAAGTCGAAGAATGGTTGACGCAGGAAACGCCGAACGGTCCAAAACTGGCAACTGGCGTTCCACAGACGTTTCAAAAATTGCTCGAAGGATTTCAAGAACTCCAAATATTCAAAGGTTCAGACTATGTTAAAGCGACTCGTGGTAAAGTTCATCGCCACCTGAAGTTCATCTTGCGGCAGGGCGGCGGCGTGTTGCGACTGAACGACAATCAGGGCCACCCGATTGTACTGACGAACGGCGAACAAGCGGGGCCGACGGTCATCGACCTGTTCGGTTTGCGAATGACACCGGGGTTGCAACGCTTCGTGGTTGCGGCGGTGTTCCACCAACTCGTGCGGCTGCGTTCCGAAGATCCAACACCCGGTTTACGCTTTGTGGTCATGCTCGACGAACTCAACCGATTTGCACCGCGAAACAGTTCCGACCCGATCACGCAGATCATCGAAACCGTCGCCTCCGAAATGAGGTCGCAAGGCGTAATTCTGCTCGGTGCCCAGCAACAAGCGAGCCTCGTCGCGCAGCGAGTGATTGCAAACTGCGCGATCAAAGCGATCGGCCGCAGCGACACGCTCGAACTCGGTTCCGAAGTCTGGAAAGCCCTCGATCGCTCCGCACGCAGCACCGCCGCCCAACTGCAAGCCGACGAGAAACTGCTCGTGCAACCGAACTTTCGCGAGCCAATGCTCGCGAAAATCCCCTTCCCGCCGTTCGCACTCAAGAAAGAACACGCCATCGGCACCGGCGACGCCACGGCAACGAAAGCGAAATGGGAGGAGAACTTCGAAGAGGCGGCGTTTTAAGTCTACCGATGAATGTTCAAAATCCGTTGGACGGAAGACGTAGCAATCGTTAATTTAACGCTGCACGATTCATTGCAGCATCATGAAGTCGATCTCACAAAGGAAATGCTATGACAGGTAAGCGTATCGGCGGTGTAGTGTGTTTGATGTTGTCGGCGGGCTTGTTGCTGGGCGGTGTCAGTTCGCTCACAAAGGGAGCGGGACCAGCTGTGAACGACGAATCGGGGGTGGGCGTTAGCCGTGCGGTGGGCGCGTTCCTGCCGTTTGTGGTCACTTTGATCCTAGGACTATGGTTGATTAAGAAACCAGAGCCGAACGCTGCTGCCTCGTCAGATCATACAAGGACCAGATAGTAGTCGGAGCACCACGCGAATTTTATCAGAATAGGTCGTATCGCGACTGCTACAGCAGCCCGCAAATGGTCGCTAACAAACACATTTTCGCCCGATCCGCTGCATTATCGAATCGAGACACCACATGAAGATCATCCATACCGCTGACTGGCATCTTGGCGACCATTTGCACCGGTTGGATCGCACGGAAGATTTGCGTCGTCGCGTCGTTGAAGTTGCACGCATTTGCGAAGAGCGTGCGATCGATGTGCTCGTGATTGCGGGCGATTTGTTCTCCGATCATGCGTCGGTGAGTGCCGAGGATATGACGCGCGAACTCGAACATATCCAGAAGGTGTATCGCCCGTTTTTCCAGCGTGGCGGCACGATTCTCGCGATTACGGGGAACCACGACAAGGACAAGCACATCGAGTTTGTCCGTGCGGGGATGTTACTCGCGGCGATGCCATCGGGTGGTGTCAGGCCGTTGTCACCGGGACGAATGTATTTGCAGAATGGGCCGGGAATTGCGGTGCTGGAGGGTGGCGGCGAGAAGGTGCAATTCGTGCTCGTGCCATACCCGTATCCGCACCGTTACGCGGAGGCCAGCGATGTTTTTAAGAGCACCGAAGAGCGCAACCGTACGACGACGGAGCGCGTCGGTTCGTGGGTGCAGAAGGCCATCGATAAGCCCAATTTCGACAAAACGCTGCCGAGTGTACTGGTGGCACACTTGCACGTGCGCGGCTCGGAGACGCACTCACTTTACAAAATCAGCGAGACGGACGACGTGCTGTTCGGGGCCGATTTCATCCCGAGCCACTGGGCCTACGTCGCACTCGGGCACATCCACAAACCGCAATCGCTCGGCGGCCTCGACCACGTCCGCTACCCCGGTCCGCTCGATCGCCTCGACTTCGGCGAACGCAACGACGACCGCGGCGTCATCGCGCTGAACGTCGGCAAACAGTACGGGCCGGAGTGCCGCACCGTACCCGAATGGGTGCCGATTCCGCCGACGCCGATGCACCTGATCGCCTTAGCAAACACCGCCGAAATCGACGGCCTGCCGGAGAAGTACCCGGATCGCGCCACGGCGATTGTCAAGATTTCTGTCACGCTTGAAGCCGGTGGCCCGAGCCGCGATGAAGTGATGCAGCGACTAAAAAAGATGTTCCCGCGCTACGCCGAGATCGTCTTCACTCGCGCCGAAACCAGCGATGCCGGCACCCCGAGAATGGGCATCCGCAGCGATGCCGACTACCGCACGACGGTACGTAATTACCTAAAAATCAAGCACCCGAACGACGCCGCACTCTTGGCGCTCGCCGAAACATTCCTCGACACCACCGAGGTGCAACCATGATTCCGAAACGTGTCGTGTTGGAAAATTTTCTCAGCTTTGCCAGCCCGGCGGTCACGTTCGACTTCACCGGCGACGACGAAGCTCTTTGGGTGATTACCGGGCCGAACGGTTGCGGGAAATCCGCCGTGTTCGACGGCATCACCTACGCGCTGTTCGAGTGCCATCGAGGCAGCGACGTACGAAAGAAGCTCGATCTGCTGACGCGGCACGGAACAGATGGTTGCCAAGTTGTATTAGAATTCGACTTCGCGGGACATAACTTCCGCATCACCCGCGGTCGCAGCCGTACGGGCAAGACGACGCGGCCATTACAAAAACTCGAGGAGCAATCCGCGAACGGCGACTGGATCGCGCTCAAGGAAGGCACCAGCAGCGCTACGCTTACGAATTGGGTCGTCGACACGCTCGGGCTGGATTACGATTCGTTCACGACATCGGTGTTGTTGAAACAGGGCGAGGCGGACAAACTTCTCTCGTCGTCGAAAGAAGATCGCCTGAAAATCCTCAAAGGCATCATCGGCTTCGAGCATTACGAGGCCCTTTCGGAACGCGTGAAGACCGCCACTTCGGTCGTACGCATCGCTGCAGCCAGCCTCAAAACACGGTTCGCGAATTTAGTTGCGGTGTCACCAGAAGACTTAGCAGCAAGCGAGATTCGCGCGGATCGGGCAGAGGCCGTACGGCTCGAAATCAGTAAATTGCACGCGGATGCGATCGAGCGAATCGGGCGGTCGCGGACGTGGCAGAAGTGCCGTGCTCGCATCGATGAACTCGGGGAATTACTCACGCAAGCCGACCAGCGTGCTGGCCGCGCGACGACGATTCGCAATCAGAAACTGCGCGTCGATGAACTCGGCACTGTCGTGCCGTTGCTGCAATCACTGTTTGATGGCAAACGCGAATTGGCAAAGTGGCAAGACACACTTAGCGATCGCGAACGCCAACGGAGCGAGGCCGAAAGTCGGCGCGATTCGTCGCGGATTGCATCCATCGAATCGCGGGGACAGATGGCCGAACACAAGACCGCATCGGAGACAATGGAACGCGAACTGGCGGAGATCGTGCGTAACATTCGGAGTGTTCAATCGTTCCACAAACAAGCGGTCGATTTGGACAAACTCGCAGGTGAAGTCAGTCGCTATCCGGTCGATCTGCCAGCGCGTTTACTGTTCGCCACCGATGTGGAAACGAGCGCGGACGGCGAGTTCCGCCGCGTCGAGAATCAACTCACCGAAGCCCGCACGCACCTGAAAGCCGCACAAGCCGAACAGGCGGAATTTCAGGACGTGAAAGCGGGCGTCGACTGTTCGCGTTGCGGTCAAAAAGTGACTGCCGAACATGCCCAAACCGAACGCGCTCGCATGGCGACCGATGTGGCACTGTGGCAAACGCGAACGACCGAGCGACAGGCCATTGTCAGTATCGCGCAAGAGAAACACGCGAAAGCGAAAACGGACCTCGCCGGGTTACAACAGCAATCGGCCGAGCGCAATCGCTTTCACGATAAATTCCTGACTCTACAATCAAGCCTAACCGGCATGGGTTGCACGTTGAACGCCGCCGAACTCGTTGCCGAAAAACAGACCCTTGAGACGAACGAAAAGTCGACTCGCGAACGATTCACGCTTGCACAGAAGGAGAAAATCGCTGCCGAAGCGATTGCGGTCCAGCAGGAAACCATCGGAAAAAGTGCGGAGTTGGAGCTTAAACAACTCGAGTCACAAGTCTCGGAAGCGACGGCGAAACGCGCGAGTTTGCAGGGTGCGCAGACGAGCGATGCTTTGCGACTATCGTCGCCGTGGGATGCGCAATGGCCGATGCTTTCCGCGTACGAATTGCAAGTTTTGGTGCAGGAACTCGCGACATTGCGGATGTCGCCGATCGAATCGGATTACCAACAACTCGTCAGCGACGATGCCAAACGCGACGTCTGGCGCGACGAGCAACATCGCGTTCAGGCCGAAATCGATGGCATCGTTCCCGCCGACCGCATTCTGCCAGACATCGCCGAGGCGGCACGCACGCAAGCGGCAAATCGACTCGCCAGTGCCGACGCGGACCATCGCGAATCGCTGCGCGACCACGAAAACCGAATGAAGCAAATGAGCGAGTATAAACACGTCTCGATCGAATTAGCCGAGGCTCAGTCGCGATTCATCGTCCACGAAACGCTCGACAAATCACTCGGCGATAAAGGGATTCAACTCGACCTCGTTCGCGAAGCCGAAACTGAAGTGATCGCGCTCGCCGATGATACCTTGCGGTTGCTGTCGAATCAGGAATTGTCGCTCGAAGTCGACGATGAAGTCACGGGCCACGATTTGAAAGCGTTCGCGTTACGCATTCGCAAAGCCGGAGAAAACCCCGTTGGCGTCGAGTTCATTTCGGGCAGCCAGCGGTTCCGTGTCGCCGTTTCGATGGCACTCGCAATCGGTCGCTTCGCAGGCGGAAAGCAACGGCCGATCGAAGCCGTCATCATCGACGAAGGGTTCGGCAGCCTCGACAAAGATGGCCTCCGCGCCATGGCAGACAACCTACACGAATTGCGCCGAACGCAAGCCCTCAAACGCATCATCCTCGTCAGCCACCAAGAAACCTTCACCGACCAGTTCGCCACCGGCTACCGCCTCACACCATCCGAAGCCGGAACGACAGTGGAGCGAATCGGGTAATCGTCCTTCAGACGAAGCCGACGCTTTGTAGGTAATCGCGCGCCATCGCGGAGTATTCGGCACTGGTTTGTATAACATTGCGAAGAGTGACTTCGTTTTCAATCGATTTACGCATCGCTGCCGCAGAGGTGGATTTGCGAAGTTCGACTGTCGATTGCCAGAGTCTGACGATCATCAAGAGACGCGCGCTCCGATGTTCATTAAGAGCATCGCGATTCAAACCGAGCGAGCGGATCGTCTGTTTGCCGTGTGAGTTACCCATTACCGCGAATGGCACATGTTTCCGAAACCGAATGAAGTCCGATGGATTTTGCGACGCGGGATCGATGAAGAGAGGCTGTTCGTCTATCAAATTGTCGGTTGCAGACTTGACACGACTTTTCGGGTTCACCAACGGGAACAGGTTACCCTTGTGTCGACTGTTGCAAAGTTCGCAGCTGAACAACAAGTTATCCCACGTGTAGGCGAGCCAGAAATAGCCGGGTTTGTGTAACTTGTCTTTCTTCGATTGTCTGTAACCGGCCTTCGGTCGATAATGTTCGACGTGACCATAACTGATGTGAGTGACTTTGGCTTCACAAAACGCACACTTCCCGTGTTGCGCTATTGACAATGCAGCCTTCACATCGTGATGGGCATAGATTTTCGCTGAGAAATCTTTGCGAATAAGATACAACGCAATCGGCAACACGGGCAATCGGTGCTTTTCGCGAAGGTGATGGTAATATCTTGGCAGTCGCGGTTTGAGGCGAGTCGTGCGGTCCTC
>JAYSYI010000138.1:0-2112 GCA_043727665.1 Limnoglobus sp.
TGCTCGGTTTCGACAGCCCACCCTCGACGGTTTGGGCCGATCAACTCATCGACACTGTGCTCACTGCCGCCGCCGGGAATGGCCGTGCCCCGAAGATCCCCGGCGATGTCGGACGCCGCGCCGATGGCACCTGGATTTGCCGCTTCCCGACGACGATGGTACCTGCCGTCATTGGCCTCAAAGTCGAGCCGATGATCGACGATGGCTGGTTCGACGACTTCGAGGAAATCGACAAAACGACCTTTGTTCTGCGAAAAGTCGCACCCGCAACGGGCATGTGGGGCCGGATCTCCGGCAAGAAAGCGAGCGGGCTGGAAGTCGTGTTGCGTTGGCCCACTGGCCGCAACGGTTGCGGCGAAGTCGAGGCGACCGGTTCGCTGTTCGGTGCGCCGGAAGCGGCATTTGCCCGCGAATCGCTCGATTTGATCCCGCGCCTGATTTCTGAACTTCGGCACCTGATCCGCAACGTCGAAGACCGCCGCAAGTCGCCGCGAATCTCGGCAACATTCCCGGTCACGTTCTACCCGATCACCGACGATGGCCGCGTGTTAGCCGCGATCCCCGGCCGTTGCCGCGATCTTTCCAGTGGCGGTATTAGTGCCGTTACGGGTTCTGAACCGACTTCGCGTTACCTGTTCGCGGCGTTCGAAGGCTGCGGCCAAGCCGAAGGCACGGCCATTCTGGTGCGTCTGTTGCGGGTGCAAAACACCGGCTACGAGTACGCCATCGCCGGTCGCTACCGCACCGATTTGTAGTCATTTTCGCCTCTCGCAGTCGACGTAAGTCACTTTTGCCGGCGCTCCAAAACCGTGTTTTCGGGTGTTTTTCGGGTCTTGCAGACCCCAAAATGACACTTTTTCGATCGCAGTCTACTGATCCCTATTCCGTATCTCGAACCAATGTCCGGGGTTATGTCAATCGCTCTCGTTTCGAGAATCGCCGTAAGTACCGATCGTTTTGCGTCACTTTGCGACCGTTTGGTGTCGTGTTGCGACCGTTTGGTGTCATTTCGAGACCGTTTGGTGTCATTTCGAGACACTTTCGAGACACGAGACAATTCTGACTTACGTCAAATCGCCTAAAACTTATTGACTTTGCGAAATCGTGTAGGCGATGGTTTTTTTCCAAAACGCATCGATCCAATACAATCTGCGGTACTGCTCCGGAGAGAGGTTACCATGCCGATCGCAATCCAGTGCCCGAACGCATCGTGTCGATCCCAATCGATTGTGGCCGATGCGATTGTGGGTCGGGGCGTCAAGTGCAAGAAGTGCGGCACGCCGTTCAAGGCAATCGCAAAACTGGATATTCCCGCTTCGGGCATACCGTTTGTGATGTTGCCCGCGGAGTATGGTCGATATCGCGTGTTGTCGTTGCTCGGGCAAGGTGGCATGGGTGCGGTATACCTTGCGGATGACAACCAACTCAAACGAAAAGTCGCTCTGAAACTGCCGAATTTCGATGTCTCGGACACCAAGCGCCTCGAACGCTTCGTTCGCGAAGCGAAGGCATCCGCCGGGTTGCAGCACCCGAATATCTGTGCCGTTTACGATGCGGGTTTGATCGAAGGGCGACCGTTCATCAGCATGGCGTATATCAACGGTCAATCGCTCGCCGACTAACTCGATCCGAATCGACCGATGGACGCGAAACGAGCCGTTGAGATTGTGAAGAAAATCGCATCCGCGCTGCAAGAGGCCCACGAAAATGGCATCGTCCACCGCGACTTGAAACCGGCGAACGTGATGATGTCCGCGAAGGGCGAGCCGGTCGTGATGGACTGCGGTCTGGCGAAGAATGCAACGGAATTCGATGAGAACGAATCGAAATTGACGCAGCAAGGCGCGGTCATGGGGACGCCGAGTTACATGTCCCCCGGAGCAAGTTCGCGGCGACACGGAGCAGATCGGCCCCGCAACCGATATCTACGCGCTCGGCGTCATGCTGTTCGAACTGACAACTGGCCGCAGGCCGTATAGTGGTCCAGTTTTCGTAGTGTTGGCGCAAATTCTCACATCCCCCGTGCCACCACTTCGCGAGTTTCGCCCCGATGCGGATCCACGACTGGAAGCGATCTGCCAGCAAGCGATGGCGAAAGACCTGGCCGCGCGA
>JAYSYI010000139.1:0-2109 GCA_043727665.1 Limnoglobus sp.
TTGCTCCTGAGTGTGAAATTTTGGTGTGCTACACGCTGGCGGTATCGGTACTGGCACGTACGATTAGCCGGCTCGGGACGACGATTCGCACGGATAATCGCTTCATCGATTTGCGTCGTTCGCGCATGATTCGCAGCGCTTCTTCGGCAATTAGCGAGCCGGGGTAATCGTACGTCGTCAGCCCGATGGCCGACATTGCCGCGAACGGCATGTTCTCGAAACCGATCATCGCCACATCGTTAGGTACTGTGATGCCGCGATGAGCGAGTTCGAGCCACAAACCGATGGCAGCGTAATCGTGGTAGCAGATAATGGCATCGACTTCGTGCTTCGCAACGTAGTCGCCCAGGTATTGGCTGACTTGTAGCGAAGGCAATTCCTCGGGCAATTGTGCAACCAACACGGGGTACTCGGTGGCTCGCTTCGACTTTGCAGTGCGGGTATTGTGAAGTTCAAGCATGTAACCCGCGAGGCGTTGTTGGTGCGTACTCGTCGGCGAGGCGACGGCGATCGCGATTCGTTTTCGGCCGCGTTCGATGAGGTGCCGCGTGCATTCGACCCCGGCTAAAAAATCGTCTTGCGCGACGAGATCCCATTCTGTGCTGTTTAGTTGTTTGCGCAAATATCGCTCGAGCAACACGACTGGCATTCCGGCGGCATTGCAACCGGCGAGGAACGCGGCTTCGGCCTCTGCCTCGGCATCGCTCGCTCGGGACGGTAACAGAAACACGCCGAGTATTCCGCTTGCCATCGCGCGTTTTGCGGCCTCCGTGGCCCTCTCGACGGTCAAATCTCGCTCGATGCGAAACGCGTCGGTGTGGACGTGAATCGATTGCTGATGGGCGACAGTTTCGAAGCCATTGCGGACTTGTGCCGTCACGAGTTCGGCCTGTGTGCCGTGGGTGACGTGCATAATCAGCGCCCAACGCTCGGCGGTCGCGGCGGGTAGTAGAAACGTTCCAGAGCGTTCGACCGAACGCACGACGCCTTTGTCTCTAAGCACTTGTAGCGCACGCGATGCGGTCACGATCGAGATTGAAAACTGCTTCGCCACACCGCGAACGCTCGGCATTTTGTCGTCGTCAAGTTTGCCCTTATGAATGAGCACTTCCAGTGTATCTGCCACTTGTTGGTACTTGGGAATCCCACTTGTTGTCATGAGCGTCTTCCAAAAGAATGCGTGCAATACAGTGTGTGATACGCATTCTATTGCCGTCTGGTTCATTATTCCTTCTTCAAAGTCATCGTATCGAACAATCGGCCTTCCTGGTCGAATGCTTTCAAATGGAACGCACCGCGGTGTACGGTCACGTAGCAGAAGTGGAAATCGGACCGGCACTCAGCTTTGAAGAATGTGGGCGTCGGACCGAAATCTTCGAGGCCGCCACCACCGCCACCGGAGGTGATGTGAACGACGCCGTTCTTTTGATCGACTTTACCACCGCGGATTGGCCACGAACGTTCGTAAAGGTGGATGTGCCCATTGAACACGACATCGACATTATGCTTCTCATATAGGGCTTGAAGCGATTTCAGACGGACATCGCCGTCTGTCGATTTGCCTTTCCATGTGTTACCGTAGTCGTCGCTGTCGGATGTATATACGGGGTGGTGGTGGTAGCAGATTTTCCATTTCGCATCGGACGCGGCCAGTGCTTTATCGAGCCATTCGTACTGGACGCCGCCGGGTTGCAAGTCCAGCGTACGCAGGCCGTTCGTATCGAGGCTAAAGAAGGCGGCGTTGCCATACTGGTAGCTGTAATAATATTCGGGTTTCGGCAGGCTGAAGTACTTGTAGTAGTGCGGGTGATTTTTTTCGTGATTGCCAATGCATGGAAAGACCGGCACACGGCCAAAGAGTTCGCTGCACGGTTTGAACAGATCGCCCGTCCATTGCGCTTTCGATGCCCCATCGTCGACGACGTCGCCGCAGTGTAGCACGAAGTGCGGACGGCGTTCCCACATGAGCTTCGCGATCTTGCCCGTGACCGTCGGGTTGCGTTGTGTATCGCCGATCACGGTGAAACTCCACACGTCATCCGCATCGACGGTGGTCATGAATGTTAGCGGACGACTGAATAGTGTTTTACCGTCGGCATCGGTGCAGCG
>JAYSYI010000140.1:0-6575 GCA_043727665.1 Limnoglobus sp.
AATGTTCCCGCGTGGCACACTCCGCGAGCCGATTCACCAACTGCGTCGCGCGACCGCAATCGTCATCACACGCTGCGACGCGGCCGGTGTTGAAACCGCACGTGAACAGCGAGCATGGTTGAGCCAGCGATTCCCTGGCAAACCGATTGCGCTCGCGGAACACGCCCCGACTGAACTGGTCGGTGTCGATGCAACGATGTCGTTCGAAGAGCTTCGCGGCAAGACCGTGGCGGCGTTTTGCGGCATCGGTAACCCCGATAGTTTTCGACGCACTCTCGAACGACTCGGCACAACGCCATCTGCGTTCCGGATCTTCCCCGATCATCATGCCTATACCCGCAGCGATGTCGAAGATTTGGCTAAGTGGGCAAGCGAACAACCGGCCGGCACGCAGATCGTGACGACGCAAAAAGACTGGGTGAAACTTCGCATTGCAGACTTGGGCGGGAAGCCGCTTTGGGCGTTGAAGATCGCATTTCGGATTATTGAAGGCGAAGCGGAGTTGCACGAATTGTTGCAAACGGTACTGGAGTCGTGCGATCTTTCCGAACCACCGACGACGTTGAGCGATTAGCAAAAATCGAGGCAGGGATGCGGACGATTGCTCTCTTTTTACCGAACTGGATCGGCGACGTGGTGATGGCCACGCCGGCGATACGCGCCGTTCTTGCGCGCTATCCCGCAGCGAAATTGCTCGCGGTTTGCAAGCCGTACGTCGCCGATACGCTCGGTGGCTCGCCGTGGTTCGACGACGTGATTCCCTTCGACATACGCGGCCCGAACGCCGCACGATTTTGGTCGGTCGTTTCGCGATTGCGGCGGGAAGCGACCGATGCCGCAATTCTGTTCCCTAACTCGTTCCGCCCTGCCCTGGCAGCGAAACTCGCCGGTTGCACCCGCATCGTTGGCTACGCACGATACGGCCGCGACATGCTTTTGACGGATCGCTTGTACGCGAAGCGGAACCCCGATGGCCGGCCGAAACCGCTGCCAATCGTCGACGATTACAACCGCCTCGCGGAGACACTCGGTACCGAGGCACCCGGCCATAACCTCGAATTATTCACGACACCCGAAGACGAGCGAAGGGCCGATGCGTTCATCCGCGAATCGGGCCTGTTGGCGTTCGATGAAATCATCGGCCTGAATCCAGGTGGGGCGTTCGGTGCGTCGAAACATTGGCCGACCGAGTCGTTCGCGAAAGTCGCACGCGATTTCGCGAAGGATCGTTCGCGTGGCGTCGTCGTACTTTGCGGGCCTAGCGAGCGAGAAGAAGCCCGCACGATTGCCGCACTAGCCGGTTTGCCGAACGTGGTGCCGATGAGTGACACCGCACTGTCAATTGGCTTAACGAAAGCAATCGTTCGACGATTGTGTTTGTTGATTGCGACGGATAGCGGGCCGCGTCACTTCGCTGCCGCGTTCGGTGTGCCGGTCGTCACGCTGTTCGGCCCGACGCATATCGTCTGGACCGAAACGTACTACGAGAAGGCCGTTCACCTCCAGGAAACGGTGCCGTGCGGGCCATGCCAACAGCGAGTCTGTCCGCTCGGACACCACCGCTGCATGACCGAACTTTCGCCAGAAAAAGTCATGATTACGGCGCAGGCACTCCTTGCTCACCATACACCGAACACCCAGGAGCTTCGCCATGCTTGCTAACTTGATGCCACCGCAGGCGATCCTCTCCGGGCCGATCATCGTCGACCACAGCAATCCGCAAACGGGCGGGTTCCTCGTCGTTCACCCGCGATACCGTGGCTGGTTGTCGCGTTGCGGATTCTCGACGCCAATCGCGATCCTCGACCTGCCCGGCGAGATCATTTCCGGCCATCCGGATCGCCACGTGGTACGCGTGTCGATCCGCTCCGGGACGGGTTCGCGGACGGTCTACTTGAAGCGCGAACACCACACGGGTATCCGTGTCCGGTGGAAGAACGCCCGCTCCGGTTTCGGTTGGGTGTCGCGGTCCGAACGTGAAGGAAAGACGCTAGAAATGCTTGAGTCACGCGGTTTATCTGCACCGCAATGGATCGCGTATGGTGCCGATGCCAAGGGGCGTTCGTTCGTGCTCGTCGATGAACTCGCGGGTTCGATCGAGTTGCGTGACATGCTCGCTGACAGTGATTTGCAGAGCGCGGAACGCCGACAAATCGCAGTGCGGTTAGGGCGTGCGATTGCGGAAATTCACGAAGCCGGATTCGCCACGCCGGACCTCTCCGCGAAACATGCGTTCGTTCGGAAAGGCACATTCGCGCCGACGATCATCGATTGGCCATCGGCGATTCCGCGTGCAAAAATCGAACCGTACGACCGCCTCAAATCGCTTGCGTTGTTGTCCGCCACCATATCCGATGTGCTCGCTTCGCCACGTGATCGCTTGCGATTCCTGCATTCGTATCTTCGCGCGATCAAAGCCACGCAGACAGTGCGATTTTCGATGTACGCGAAAACCATACTCGCCGAAGTGCGGGCGATGCAACACCGCCCATCGGTGATCGACCAACGCCAGCCGCGCCGCACGGGTCGTGAACAGAAGCTGATATGGTTGGCTGGCGAAGAAGTGTGTGCAGTGCCCGAAATCGCCGCGATCTGGCCGACGCCTGCGGTATGTGGCCCGTTTTACCCAATGGTCCGTGAAGCGGTACACGATGGCCAACCGATCGGGATTCGCTTACTCAATAGTCGTTCGTGTACGCTCGTGCGATTTCGCAGCACGAATCCGCTCGCACGAATCGTAGCGAAAATTCGTGGGCGAAGCGTGCGTTCCCCCGCAGCAAAACTCGCGAGAATGTTATTTCATCTCGAACGATTCGGCGTCGAAGTACCCGGATTGCTCGCATTCGGACAACGTATGCCATCGGCATTGCGTTCGGAGTCGTTTTTGGTTTATGATCTCCCCGATACGGCACTCACGCTAAGCGATTGGTTGAATCGTTACCAAACGACCGACCACGAACGGCGACGGATCGCGTTCCAAATGGGGGCACTGATTCGCACGCTTCACGAGGCGAATTGCGAAGTCGGAGGATCGCCCGCGGCGTTCAAAGTGATTCAAACGGGCCGCGAACGCCGCTTGGTCGTCGATCCGATTGCGGGTGTGCGACGTATCCGAAAGTGCGATCCGTTACGTTGTGCGAACGATTTGGCAACGATTCTCGTCGCGATTTGCCCGAAGCTTTCGAAGTCTGATGCGATGCGAATCGTGCGAGGTTATTGCGTAGGCGTCATGAAAAAACCATCAGCGGCCCGCGACTTTACGGCCCGCGTATTCCGTCGGATATCCGGTCGATGACACCGCTACTGACACACGAGCCACCCTTGATTCATACGTTTTTCGGCCGTTTGGTCGGTACGAGTCGTCGCGTCCACGAGGCCGCAGAATTCGTCGATTATGCTGGCGACCAATGGGCCGAACGGATCATGTCCGAAGTCATTCGCGATCAATTTCACGAGAAGCAAGGACGGACGATCAGCCGCTGGACGCTCACCGCCGACGATGGCCGCACGCTCACTGTTTACTTGAAACGGCACTACGTGTTGCCGCGAGTCAACGGCCTGCTTGCGGCACTGTTCCCGCGCACGGCGTGGTCGACGGGGTTGCAAGAATGGGAGCACCTCGAGTGGGCGAAATCGGTAGGCATTCCGGTGCCACGCCCGATTGCGGCTGGCGAGCTTCGCGGGCCGTGGGGGCAACTTCAGAGTTTCCTTGCGGTCGAAGAATTAACGGGAATGTTGCCTTTGCACGAAGCGATTCCGCTGGCAGCCGAGCGGTTGAACGCCTCGGACTTTGCCCGTTGGAAGTCGCGTCTCGTTGTGGAAATTGCGCAGTTGGCGTGCGAACTTCACCGACGCAGTACGTTCCATAAAGACTGCTACTTGTGCCATTTTTATTTACTACGAAGCGACTGCTTGCGCGTGCCCGACACGTTCCGTTTGCAGATCGCAATGATCGACTTTCACCGGCTCGCACGGCACCGCGTAGGTTCGCGTTGGTACCAAGTGAAAGACTTGGCACAGTTACTGTTTTCGACGGTCGGCGTCGATGGCATCACCGACCGCGACCGGCTACGATTCTGGAAACATTATCGCGACGGAGTCTGGACCGGTTCGACACCGCCACGCGGATGGATTCGCCATGCCGTCGAACACAAATGCCGACTGTACGACCGACATAACCGCCGCAAGCAAGCCCGCACCGCTTCGAAGAGTTGAACATGGAAGTTGCCCTCTGTTACCCAAGTGTCCTCCCGGCCCGCGGCGGTTGCGAAACCTACATCGCCGACTTCGCGCGTCGCCTCTCGCGGGACGGTCACGGCGTACACCTCTTGGCGTCCGCATGGGACAGTGCCGCACTGCCACCCTCGACCCACTTCCACCGCATCGACAGCCCCACCGGACCGCGTTTCCTTCGCGTGTGGCGGTTCGCGGCGGCTTGCGAACAAGCCCTCAAACGGATTCCACACGACATTAGCATCGGCTTCGACAAGACTTGGGGGCAAGACATTCTCTTCCCGCAAGGTGGCCTACACGCGGCAACACAAACGCACAATCTGCGGAAGTATCCGAACCGCATCGTGCGTTCCCTCGCCGCTATCGGCAAGTGGTTCGACCCCGCAAATTGCTCATATTCGTGGCTCGAACGCAAACAATATCTCGGCTCGAAACGCCCGACCATCCTGGTGAACAGCGCGATGGTTCGCGGCCACTTCGAACAATATTACGGTGTGCCACCGGAGACTTTACACGTCATTCACAGTGCGATCGACCCGCTGCGATTCCACGCCGACGACCGTCTCAAGCGACGCGCGGAGGAACGCGAGAGTTGGGGCGTCGATCCGTCCACAACTGTTGGCCTGTTCGTCGGAATGAACTATCGCCTGAAGGGTCTTGCACCACTACTGCACGCGGTGGCGGCGATGCCCGCGGAGCGGAAATTTCGACTCGCTGTAGTGGGCCACCGGAAATTTGCCAAGTACGAACGTCTCGCGGAATCGCTGAAAATTCGCGACCGCGTCCACTTCCTCGGCTTCCGTGCCGACCCGAAAGAGGCTTATTTCGCTGCCGATTTCCTCGTTCACCCGACGTTTTACGACCCGTGTTCGCTCGTCGCGCTTGAGGCATTCGCGTGTGGCTTGCCCGTAATTACGACGCGCTTCAACGGCGTGGCCGAACTTATGCCCGCCGGTTCGCCGTACGTGATCGACGACCCGCACGATGCCCGCGACTTAGCCCGTGCGATGACCGCACTCACCGACGGGGCCAACCGGCAAGCCGCCGCGCAAACGTCACGCGAAATCTCGAAGGCGTGGACGTTCGAGCACCACTATCAACAGTTTATCGCGCTCCTCGACGACGTACGCGGCCTCAAACGCGCCGCCTGATTCGTATCATTCACGTGTACCGAACCCGTGACCCCAGCGATGCGAACCGATGGCGATAGTGGGACTGTCCTGGCTGTGCTGCTATCTCGTCGGGGCGTTGCCGTTCGGCTACCTCATCGGTCGGCTGCGCGGCGTAAATCTCTTCGAGGTCGGCAGTGGCAACATCGGCGCGACCAATGTGGGCCGCGTACTTGGCCGCAAGTTCGGCATCCTCGTTTTCGTGCTCGATTTTCTCAAGGGCGTGATCCCCGTCGCGCTCATCAACCCGATTCTCGAACCGCAAACTGACATCACCCTGTCACCCGCATCGATCCGCGTCGGGGCCGCCACGGCGGTGTTCCTCGGGCATTTGTTTCCTATCTACCTCGGGTTTCGCGGCGGCAAAGGCGTGGCCACGGGTGCCGGTGCGGTGGCGGTGCTGATGCCGTTACCCACGCTTTGCGCATTCGGAACGTGGGTGCTTTGCCTGTTCGGTTGGCGGATGGTTTCACTCGCGTCGATCGCCGCCGTCGCCGCACTTTCGCTGTGCCGCATCGCATTCACGGCATATCCATTTGGAAAACTCGAACTCGTTACTACCGCGTTCTGCCTCATCGGTTCGCTGTTCGTTGTGGTGAAACATCGTGCCAATATCCGACGCATTCGGAACGGCACGGAAACTCGAATCGGAGACTTTGCAATGCGCGCGATTGCCGTTCGGAGCCTGCACGTGCTGGCCATCGGTTTTTGGTTCGGCGGGGCGGGCTTCTTCAACTTTGTGGCTGCACGATCGCTGTTCCCATCGTTCGAAGCCGTCGTCGCGAGTTCGCCAAGCGACCGCACCGCGTTCATCCCGATCGTCCCGCCGGGTACTTCGGACGAAGCGAAAAAGAAGCTGGCGAGCGCCCTCGCAGGTGCGGCGGTCGGACCGATTTTCCCGCAGTATTACGCGATGCAAGTGATCTGCGGCACCATCGGCCTTATCACCGCGATCAGTTGGTGGAACGCGGAACCGCCGACGCGCGTCCACCGGCGGCGCGTCACTGTCATCGGGCTGGCACTCTTAACCGTGATCGTCGGTTGGTGGGTGTCGAGTATCGTCGGGGAACTGCGGATCGCGCGGTTCGATCCGGACCCGATTGCGGCGAAAATGGCGAGCGATGCTTTTACGACGTGGCACTTCGTCAGCCTCGGCCTGAGTATGGTCGCGGT
>JAYSYI010000141.1:0-6569 GCA_043727665.1 Limnoglobus sp.
TTCAGCAGGTCGATCGTGCGGAACGACGCCCCCGCGTCTTTCTTCCTCAATTCCCAGGGCAAATCGTTATGGCCATCGATCACGAGCGACTCGGAATGAATGCGAAGTGCTTCTTCGGTAATAACGACCGGTTTCCGGTTCGCGGCCGGTTCCGCGGCCTCAATCGGTGATACAAAAATCACGAATACGAACCAGGCGAACGCACGCATACGACCTCCGGAATGAGCCGAGTATTTAGGGCAATTGCCCGTAGCGTCGTTGTACAAAAATGCGATTGACGCGGACGGCAACGATGCTATTAGCAGTGGCTCTCGCTTGGCGATGTTTTGGGGGAGTCGGGGCATGGATGCTGGCAATCCGTCGATTTCGTTTCGTAAAGTGCTGAAGTACTTCGTCGCCGGTTACGTGGCATTCGTTGCCGTGTCGATGGCGGTAAATAGCACTGGCGCGAACGAAAAAGCGAAGAGCGACACCGCGGCCGATTTGAAGAAAGCCGAGCGCAAACGGTTATTGCCGCTGGGCGATGGTACGCAAGACGAGCGAAACCCCGTCTACTCGACTGACCCTGCCGACCCGTTTCCGATGCCGCCCGAGTTGGCCAACATCAAGCTCATGGAGCAGACCGCCGGCCAGGCGATGGCGAAAAGCAGCGGTTGCCTCGTCTGCCACCAGAGCGCGCACGATCCGCACTACAAAGACACGATCCAACTCGGGTGTACCGATTGCCATGGTGGCGATGCCACCGCATCGAACATTGAAAAAGCTCACGTACGGGCACGTTTGCCGCAGTTTTGGCCAACGTCGGCGAACCCCGTGCGTTCGTACACGTTGCTCAACCACGAGTCGCCCGACTACATTCGCTTCGTAAACCCCGGCGACTTCCGCGTGGCACACATCGGTTGCGGGACATCGGGCTGTCACCCGAAAGAAGTGCAGACGAATCGCAAGCAGATTATGTCCACCGGATGCATGTTGTGGGGGGCCGCCCTTTACAACAACGGTGCGGTGCCGTTCAAAACGGCGCGATATGGCGAAGCCTATTCGATGAACGGCGCACCGCTACGCATCGTCAGCAACCCGATGCCCAGCGAAGAAGAAATGGCCAAGAAGGGCGTCGTACCATTCCTCGATCCGCTACCGCGTTTCGAGATGAGCCAACCGGGTAACATCCTGCGAATTTTCGAGCCAGGCGGGCGCTTCAAATCGGAAGTGGGCGTTCCCGAACTGAAGGAAGAACCGGGCCGCCCGCGCACCCGTCTCAGCGAGCGTGGCATCGGCACCCAGAACCGCACCGACCCCGTTTTCGTCAGCCTCAGCAAGACGCGACTTTTCGACCCGACGCTGAATTTCCTCGGCACGAACGATCACCCCGGCGACTATCGTTCGAGCGGTTGCTCGGCGTGTCACCTCGTTTACGCGAACGACCGTTCGCCAGTACATTCGGGACCATACGCCAAGTACGGCAATCGCGGCCTCAGTGCCAGCACCGATCCGACGATTCCCAAAAACGAGCCGGGCCACCCGATCGAGCACCGCTTCACGAACACAATCCCGACGAGCCAGTGCATGGTTTGCCACGTTCACCCCGGCACGACCGTCATGAACAGCTACATCGGCTACCAGTGGTGGGATGAAGAATCCGAAGCACACCGGTTGTATCCCGAGAAACAGAAGAACCCGTCGCCGGAACAAATGATCCGCTCGATGATGCTCAATCCGAACGAATCGTCAGCGAAGAGCAACCTCACCGACCCCGCCTTTTTGAACGACATTACCGATCTGAATTCGCAAATGACGAAGGCGCAGTTCGGCGATTTCCACAGCCACGGCTGGGTGTTTCGTGCGGTGTACAAGAAGGATCGCAAGGGGATGTTACGCGATCACTTCGGCGAACAGGTCGGGCCGCCGACGCCCGAGATGCTGATGGCATCGACGGCGTTCGCAACGAAGATGAAGGACTTCCACAAGAAGCCACACGACACCGCGAAAGCGTCGAACACCGCCGAACGCGAGTTCGACAAATGCCGTTCTGGGCAGCCCGTACACCTGATGGACATCCACATGGAAAAGGGGATGCACTGCGTCGATTGCCACTTCGTACAAGACATGCACGGTAACAATCGCTTGCAGATGGAAGTGCGCGCTGCGACGGAAATCAGTTGCATCGACTGCCACGGTACTTCGTCCGAATACACGACACTCCGCACCTCCGGACCCGCGCATTACACATCGTCTGAAGATGGCAGCGGGCGGAACCTCGCAGCACTCAAGACCGCGTTCGGCAAACGACGCTTTGAGGTCGAAGATCTCGGCAACGGCAAGAAACGCTACTTCCAGAATTCGATGGTCGAAAAAGGCGTGCGCTGGGAGATGGTCCAGACTCGCGACACGATCGACGACAAGCACCCACGTTACAACGCGAAATCGGCACTCGCGAAAACGGTGCGTGTGACCGATGGCAAAATGGTCTTTGGCGACATGCCCGAAGGTGGCGACAAATGCGTGGCGCACTCCAGCACGAACATGAGTTGCATCGCGTGCCATAGTGCGTGGAATCCGAGTTGCTTCGGGTGCCATCTGCCGCAACGTGCGAACATGAAGATGCCGAACCTGCACGCCGACGGGAACGTGAACCGGAACTATACGTCGTACAATTTTCAGACGTTACGCGACGATGTCTACATGCTGGCCCGCGATGGCGATGCGACGGGTAACCGCGTGAATCCAGCACGCTCATCGTGTGCCATTCACGTGGGAAGTTACAACGGCAACCGCGAGAATATCTACGTTCAGCAGCAGACGATTTCCGGCGACGGCTACGGCGGCACCGCCTTCAGCACGAACGTACCGCACACCGTTCGCGGTCGCGGTTGGCGCGAGACAAAACAATGCACCGATTGTCACGTTTCACAAACGAACGACAATAACGCGATCATGGCGCAACTGCTGATGCACGGCACCAACTACCTGAATTTCATCGGTAAGTTCGCGTGGGTGGCGGCCGGGGAGGAAGGCATTTTCGCCGTGACCGTGACCGAGCAACAGGAGCCGCAAGCCGTCATCGGCAGCGAGCTACACCGCACGGCGTTCCCGGATAGTTACTCGAAACACGTCATCGGTGGTAACGTGCTGAAACAGGCGTTCGAACACCCCGGTCGCGATATTTCGTTCGGCCTGATGAAGCCGTTCAAAACAAGTGAAGTGCTTCAGGTACAGGCACGCGGCGAGTATTTGTATGCGGCGTGCGGCGAACATGGCGTGCGGGTATTCGATATTGCGTTCATCGACAACAAGGCGTTCGCCGAGCGGATTACCACGGCTCCCGTGTCGCCAATCGGGCAGAAGTTTTACGTCGAAACGAAGAACGCGCAATACGTCGCGACGCCGACAACGGTGGCCGTCGACCCGACGCGGAAGATGAACCCGGCGAACAAGGAACAACCCGTTCACTCGATCTTCGCTTACCTCTACGTTGCCGACAAAGAAGAAGGCTTGATCCTCATCGGGGCGGGCACGACGATCGATGGCAACCCGATCAATAACTTCCTCAAACGCGAACTGACGTTCAACCCCGATGGCTTGCTGAAGGGGGCGTGCTTCGTGCAAATTGTTGGCCATTACGCGCACGTCTGTTGCGATGCGGGCCTTGTCGTTCTCGACATGGATACCCCACTGAAGCCGACGGTGACGGCCGTCATAGGCGAGCCGTTCATCAAGAAGCCGAAGAGCGTGCAAGTGCAGTTCCGCTACGCGTACGTCGTCGATGAAGAAGGCATCAAAATTCTCGACACGTCCGATTATGCAAAGCCGGTTTCGAAGGCGTTGATTCGCTTACCCGAGTGCCACGCCGTCTATCTGGCCCGCACGTATGCCTACGTCGCCGCCGGATCGCGCGGCCTCGTGATTCTGGACATCACGAACCCCGAAGCACCGAAGCTCGATCAGGTCTTTAACGCGGGTGGGGCGATGAACGACGTGCGCGATGTGAAGCTCGGCATCACGTACACCAGCGAGTTTGCGTATGTGGCCGACGGCAAGAACGGCTTGCGAGTCGTGCAGCTCACATCGCCCGATACGCCGGGCAACGAAGGCTTCAGCCCACGGCCGACACCCAAGTTGGTGGCGACGTACAAAATCCCGCACCACGGCAAGGTTCTCGGCATTGGCAAAGGCCTCGACCGAGATCGCGCCGTCGACGAGAGCGGCCACCAGATCGGCGTGTTCGGCCGCGTTGGCGCACGGCCGTTCAACGGCGAGGAACAGAAGAAAATGTATCTGCGCGACGGCAAAGTCTGGAAGGTGTCCGACGACCCGAAAGACCCGATCTACCAGGAAAAGCGTAAGCCAAAGTGAACTGGAGCGTTGACCTTCGCTGCGACTCGTGCGACACTGGCACTCCCGCCTCACCTGTCGCACGAGGGATTTCGATGTCGCATGCTGTTCGGATTACGGTGTTTCCCGCTATTTTATTCGCTTTAAGTGCGAGTCTCGTTGCGCAAGTCCCCCAATCGGAACTGAAAACGACGGTCACATTTAAGGGGCACACCGACCCGATTTATGCGGTCGCGTACAGCCCCGATGGCAAGGTCGTGGCCACGGGTAGCTTCGACAAAAGCATTAAGCTTTGGGACGCCACCACGGGTAAGGAATTGCGCACGCTGGCCGGGGCAGCGGGGCACCAGAGCCTCGTTCTGTCGGTAGCATTCAACGCGGCCGGCGATCAAATCGCTTCCGGTGGGGCGGACAATTTCGCACGGATCTGGGACGTGCCTTCGAGCAAGCCGAGCCGCGAAATTGCGATGGGTGGTAAGGTTGCGAAAGTCGCCGTGAGCGCCGATGGCAAGACGCTCATCGCCGCGAGCGACGATGGCAAAATTCGCATCTGGACACTGGCCGACGGCAAATCCCTCGGCGAATCGGTGGGGCACATCGGCGCTGTCACAGGTCTGGCACTGACACCCAATGGTCAGTCGATACTTTCCACGGGCGTCGATCGTACACTTCGCGTCACGAATGCACTGAACGGCTTGCCCATCGCCACGGTGGGCGTCGGCCCGGTAGCCATTGAAGCGATGAGCATGACGGCGAACGGTGCCAACGTTTACACGACGAGTGCCGATGGCTTGCTTCGCGTTTGGCCGACTGCCGCGTTGCCTTCCAAGAAGCTGTTCGACCACACTGGACCGGTGCGTTTGAGTGCGATTTCGAACGACGGGAATTTCCTGCTGACGGTCGCAGCCGACAAATCGGTGAAGTGGTCGAACGCCATCACCGGTGCGACCGTGATGGCGATTCCGTCACTGACATCGACGGCAGAATCGCTGGCAATTGCAGCAAATAATACGCTTGTTGCGTTGGGCACGACGGACGGCAAACTGTTGGTGATCGCTACGAGTGATGGCAAAACGAAGGGCGAATTTTACGCACACACTGGGGCCGTGCGTGCGGTGACGTTCCACCCGAACGGTACGCAGATCGCCACGACGGGCGACGACGGACTGTTCAAAACGTGGGCGTTGCCATTGAACCCGCCGAAGGTGCTGGCACACGCCGATGTCGTAACGGTGTCTGCCATTCACCCCGATGGCAAGCGAGTCATCACTGGCGGAAATGACAAGCAAGTCCGCATTTGGAATAACGGCAACCCGGAGAAAACACTTGCCGGTTGCACTACGGCTGTCACTGCGGTGTCAGTCTCTGGCGATGTGACGGCCGCCGGCGAAACGAACGGCACCGTGCGATTATGGACAATCTCAAGTGGCCAACCGGCGGGCGTGCTGGTGGCCGCACATCCGAAGCCGATTGCGTACGTCGCCATCTCCGCCGATGGCCAAACGCTGGCGACGTCGGATGCCACCGGCCCGATCAAACTCTGGAAACTGCCACTCGGCAAAGGACCGAAGTTCGAACCGAGTGGTAGCGTCGCGTTGAAAGCGCCGCTCATCGCGCTCGAAGCGATCGCGGGACAACCGCAGTTTGTTGCGGTGGAAGAGACCGGCATCGCGACGACTTTCGACAAAATCACCGGCAAAATCGTTGTTGCCACTGAAGCGATCAAAGGCAAGACGACCGCGTACGCACGAATGGCGACGGGTGCAAAGTCGGCGTTCGCGGTCACCGATGCCGCCATTTCGAAGTGCATCGTTCGCGGTGCGGATGGCAAAACGCTCAAGGAAATCCTCGTCGCGGGGCCGGTCGAAGCGCTGGCGATTTCCGCCAACGGTACGCGATTGATCGCAGCGACGGCGACTCCCCAAGGTCGTGTGGTTCGTGCGTACGATGTCGATACGGGCCGCGAACTGCAAGGGGTGGCTGTCGCCGCTGCGGTGCGCAACCTCGGCATTTTCGCGGACAACAAAACGCTGATGATTAGCCTGGTCGGCGACAAATCGGTGTCGATGCCCGAGTTGGTGGCGACCTCGACATTGCCCGGCCACATCGGGGGCGTACGGTCGGCGGCGTTCCTGCCGAACGGGCAGATCGTGGCCGTGGGGGCCGACAAATTGGTGAAGTTATGGGACTTGTCCGCGATAAAGGAAATCAAAACGTACGGGACACTGCCAGACGTT
>JAYSYI010000142.1:0-2105 GCA_043727665.1 Limnoglobus sp.
GTGTTTTTGGGTCATACCGTTTTTGGTTCCCTTACCATTTACAAGATTTCCAAATGCCAGTCTTCCGGCCTGTAGGGCCGATTCAGTCAGCCCAAGGCGAAGCCTTGGGGATCGACGTATGAATGTTCATCGGCCCTGAAGGGGCCGTTCAGGTTATAACGCAACTGCGCGCTCATTTTGTCGCAAGTCAACGGGGAACAATTCTCGTCGAAACAGTCGCATATCATACACATTTGTGTACGGAAATTTGTAACAATGCAGCTCGACACTCGGTCATAACAAGGTTGCACCTTGAACGGCCCCTTCAGGGCCGAATCGTGGTGCGTCGATCCCCAAGGCTTCGCCTTGGGCTGGTGGATCACCATCGCGATGGCAATGCCGACCTTTACGCCGAAGTTGAAATCGTCTTGATTAGCCTGATTTTGGGCGAATAGTGCGAATGGCATGGTTACTCTTTCTTGCCAGCGGCTTTCTCGGCGTTCTCGGCTTTGGCTTCCTTTACGGCGCGGCGGAACGGTTGGGCGGCCACGAGGTCTTTCACGCGGGGGCCGTCGGCATTGTACTTCGGAAGCAGTCCCTGTTGTTTTGCCGATTCGCCAAAAAAGCCCAAAAAGATGCGGCCCGGGCGACGGCCGAAACCGACGTAATCGTAGCCGAAAGTGCCTTCGTTCGGCCCGCCAGCACTGCCACGAAACACCCGCCCGCCACCGATGTAGCCGCCCGCTTCATGCGATTCGACGCTCGGAATCGCATAGCGGGAAATCCGGTCCGAGCCACCCTTCGCCTCGTGCGTGTGTTGCGGTGTTGTCAGAAATTGCGTCGTTCGCGAGGCAAACGGCGGCTTTTCCTCGGCAGTGGCCGTACTGTTCACGATAAAAGCAGCGACGAACAGCCCGATGATATTGCGCACGATCGTACCCTCTGCGTGTGGTTGCCAAGTGGGTTATCGACCGTTTCGCATTCACTTCACCAGCACTTGTAGCACCACCAGTAAAAGTAAACCCATGCTGATGATGCCGTTCACCTGGAAGAACGCTTGATTGACTCGTTTCAGGTCGTCGGGCTTCACCAGCGAATGCTCGTACACGAGCAATATTCCGATGGGAACCAGGCCGACGAGGTAGATCGTGCCGAGGTGAACAGAGGCGAACGCCAGCAGTACGAGTTGGCCGAACATGACCGCGTGACACACCGCCGCGATCCGCAAACTGCGCCGGACGCCGTACCGTGCGGGGATGCTGTGGAGGCCTTCTTTCGCGTCGAAATCGGCATCTTGGCAGGCATATAAAATATCGAATCCCGTCACCCAAAACAGCACCGCGCTACCGAGCACGATTGGCACCGACATCCCCGTGAGGCCGCGAACGGCAATCCACGCCGCGATCGGTGCAAGCATCAGCGCGACGCCGAGCCAGACGTGCGCGAGTGCCGTGAACCGCTTCGCCAGCGAATACCCCGCAACGAACGCCAGCACGGGCACCGCAAGCATCAACGGCCACGGGTTCGACGGTTCTCGCAAGTAGAAGATTGCGGTGGAACCGAGGAACGCCAGTGCATTCGCGAGTAAAAACAGCCAAACGACGGTCGCCGAGAGTTTACCAGCGGGCAAGTGCCGCGTGGCGGTGCGTGGGTTTTTGCCATCAATACGCGCATCGACGAGACGATTGAACGCCATCGCAAAACTGCGTGCGAACACCATACACAGAAGGATGCCAATGAGATCTTCCCGGCGAAACGGCTCGTCCTGCCAGGCGAGTAACGCGCTGAGTAACGCGAACGGCAACGCGAAAATCGTGTGGCTAAAGCGAATCATTTCCAACAGATGGCGGATCGTTCGCAGCATAACGTCTTTCGGTGAATCGGATGCGGAAGAACCGATTATACTTCGAGCAGGTAACGGAATTTATCGCATCGACTCGTATCGAAAGCAAGGGAACTTACATCGCTCGACACCCATCGCAAAAAGGATGACATCCTGAGCTGGCGCTCAGATTTTAGCTCGAGCCCATACGAAATCACAAAGTCAGAAAGTATTTGGTGATTTGACGTAAGTCGGAATTGTGTCGCGTCCGGAAAGTGTCTCAAAATGACACAGAAATGTCGCA
>JAYSYI010000143.1:0-19834 GCA_043727665.1 Limnoglobus sp.
GATCGGTTCGCAGGATGACGGGTTACCAGTCGTTGTCGAAAAGACGATTTCGTACGACGAGTCGCTAACGGATCGCTTGATCGTTGGTACGCACATCGACACGGTCATTAATAAAGACTCACTTGGAAAACAGCTCGAAATCACTGTCAATGGCCGGAGGGTCATTGTCGAAAGAACCAGCACGTCTCCGCCGACATTGTACGGAAAACAAGTGTCGCAACTCACTCTCCGCGAAGGATTGCTCAACGCCCTGTCGTCGCTCAATGATGCAATTCTTGCGAATCAGGCGACGTTACCGAACGTCTCACTCATCTCTGCAATCAGCAATTTTTTGAACAAGGCCACAGAAAATCCCGCAATTCGGGATAACCCCAATGAGCCGAGCGAAGTAGTGGATAGTGAGTTATCGGCGAACTCAGATCGCAAACCATTTTTGCAGCGTCTGATCGAAGAGGGTGATACCGGTTTCCCGCTCTCTTGGATCGGCACGCTTATTAGAACTCCCGAAGCGTTGCGGGACGCGCTCGATGCCCTCGACACTGTCGAAGGTAATGTTTCGCTTGTCTACGATAACCCCGAAAAGACGGCGTACCATTACCGGTTGCAAATCATCAAGGTTCTCGATGGCTCCAGTTCGTTGATTGCGGGCAACTCACAACTCGTCGGACTGGTCGGCGAGGCGAATCTCGGGGCGGAAGTGACGCTCAACCTTGCGTTCGGTGTAGACGATAAAGGTTTTTACATTGATACGCAGTCCATCGCAGAACCAACCGTTCGCATTAGCAAAATTGCGGTAGACGATCAGGATTTCAATCTTGGTGGTCGCTTCGGTTTATTGGATGTCCAACTCCAAAACCCTGTCATTCGCATCAATCCGAATCTCCAGTTCGTTGTGCGTCTGAAGGCTCCTGAAACGGATATTGTTTCTGGCATCAGTAGTCAGGGCAAGATTCGGGCATATACGTTCAACGATGACAGCTTCTCGACGCTCGTTACCAGCCGCGTCGAACGACCAAGTGATGGCGTGCCAGACATTACTCTGACGGCGAACGTCACGCCACAGCCTATCGACGAAGGCGGGCCGCTCCCTGCCGGGTTACCAGCAAGTGGCCGCGTGACTTTGAAATGGGCCGATGCGACGAATCCGAACAGCCTGGTGATTGCTCCGGCGGACCCCAATTCGAATGCCGACAAAAACATTGTTGCGATTTCGCAGTTGAGCACGGCGGACCTGTTCAGTGGGTTCGATGGCTTTTTCAACTGGATTAGTCGCGTAGGCACCACTCAACTGTTCGACACTCCAATCGGGCCGGTGTCGTTGAGTGTCGGCGACATCCTTCGTAGACCACTCGACGCGCTCGAGATCGCACCGGGTTCGGTGCAGTACATCTCGCAGGTCGTCGCTGTGGATCTCGACGACCCTACGGCGATCCCAGACGGTACGCCCGTCCGTCGCGAACAGCGTTTCACCGTACACCTTGCCGGCGTCGATCTCGCCAAACTTGCGGTGACTGTCGGAAATGCGATTTCGTATACGACAGCGACGGGAGTTGTGAACGGAAAGATTCGTGCAGTGGAATCCGGCCTATTCGTGGTCGGCGTGCCGAGCGGCACCGTCGCGGTTCCACTTGCGAATCCCTCGTTTCGAATCCTCCGTGATGGCACACTTGCGCAACTGCTGCGCGGCTCGCTGGGTTTCCTGACGAACCCGGACATCCTTGCCGCACAGGCCCCGACTTTGCAGGAACTCATCCCGCTTCTCGAACGCATCGCCGGGCAATCGTTCGTCCTCGGCGTCAGCGGCAGCGGAGACAATTTGGCGATCACTATCCGCGGTGCGCTCGACCCGCTCAGCGTACAAACCCACGTACCGATCGCGTTGAGTTCTGTACTGCCAGGCTTGGAAATCGACGGTTCAGCAGATTTCCTGGTCACAGCGGATGCCAAATTTAACCTCGCGGTTGGGCTACGAATCGCGCCGAATGTTCCAGCAGACCAGCGGTTCTTTATCATCGCCGACGACACGCCGGACGTCTCGTTGCGAGTGACCGCCCAACTCGATAATCCGAACATTCAAGCCCGCCTCGGTTTCCTAAATGTCTCATTAAGCGAAGACCCCGGCGTGGCGAATAACAACGGCATTACGCTCGATGCCACGCTTACGGTCAACGCGAAAGATCCGTCCGGCGACGGTCGGCTGGACGCCTCAGAACAATCGCTCGGCGAAAATACCCGCGATCCGAACACGGGGCTGGTCAACCCTGCCAACCTTCGCTTGAATTCTGCCGCATTCCAGATGGGAATCGAGGGACGCGTCGGGATCGCGGGTTTGGTACTTACGCCCAGCGTGGGAGAAAACAATCTCGGGGCACTGAAGCTCTCGCTCGATCCAGCTATTGGGGGGCGTATTCGCAGTGCGGCGGACATCGCTAGTCTGCCGAGTCGGATTCGTTTCGTCGGCAAACTGGACAACTTCACAAATTTTACGAACCTTGATACAGACTCGGTTCTCGGGGGTCTGAAGTCGCTGAAGGACGCATTGACACGACTCGGGGCGAGCGGTTTGTTCGCAGTGAAAATTCCTGCCATCAACACAAGTTTGGGCGAACTCATCGACATGGGCGCGGCGTTTCAGAGCAAAATCCAAGAGCTGACCCGCGATGGGACCGCCACAGCGCGGACGTTGGAAGCCTTTCTTAACAGCAAATTACCAGCAGGCATTCGCGTCAAAATCGTCGTGTTGTCGGACGCCATCGAATTCGGCTTTACCTTCGTTGCGAACGTGACGAAGTCCCTACCGCTCGCATTGGATCTCGATGCGCTCGGCGGGTTGCTGAAGGTATCGTCCAGCGGCGCGTTGAACTTCGTGGGGCAGGCCACGATGAAGTTGACGGTCGGCTTCCTCACGTCGCCAAATCTCGGTGCCTCGGACCGCGTGTATCTGCAAACGGCTGACGCCGATGAACTACGATTGAGTGGCACGATCGCCGCTGGTTACAACGGCCTTGCACCGATTGGCGGAAATGTCACGCTGGCTGGGCTTGTCGGTGCCAGCGTCACTGACGCACGGATCTTCGCCAATCCCGCACTGACGGTGAATCTGCAAACTCCCGGGAATCGGCTGTTCTTGAAAAATCCTTCCGCACAACTTTCGGGTGCGTTCGCGGGCGGTGTACAAGCATTCGTTCCAATCGCACTGCCGGCTGGCACAGCCACAGTCACGGTGCAAGGCAAGCTGGCGAATATCGCGAATATCGCGTTCGATGGTGATGCTCCCGGTGCCGCCCCCGCGAATTCGGCGACCCCGACCCCGTTCAATCAGCTTCCTGCGAATGATTTCCAAGTAAAGGTTTACGGCCTACGGAACGCGCTGAATGTTCTGGACCGTTTGCGGGATAATCGGATCTCCGACGATCTGTTCACTGCGATACCGCAGATGTTCAAGCAAATCACCGATCTCTTGAATGGCAAAGTTCTCGGCCTCGACCTCCCGGTGGTTGGGCCCGAACTCAAGAAGCAATTCGAGAAGCTTTTCGGCGAGGCTTATCAAGACGTCAAAAGCGCATTTGAATCGCTCGGTAAAGTCAGTATTACCAAGGAAACGTTGCGGGATTTGCTCTACAAAGTCCTCGGGCCGAAGTCGTCCGAAGCGCCGAACGCCCTGAACATACTCGGTGACTGGGACGGCGACGGAGCGATCACCAAAGAGAAAGACATCACATTCGATGACCGAATGGTCAGCGGCAAGAAAAACATCCAGCTCAACCTCCGTCTCACGCAGACGGCCACTGTCAATATTCCCTTGGACGCGAATTTCGGGCTGCCGAACCTCGGACTTGCGGTGATGAACACCGACTTGCAAGCGAATCTCGGCTTCGACATACTGTTCCGCGTCGGCTTCAATCAGCAAGACGGTATTTACATCGATACGGGTAAGCAGGCTTTGCCGAAAGGCTGGCTGACGCGAGGGGCGGACGAAGAGATACGTATCCGTGCGTCTGTGGGCATTGTGGGCGCGAACGGTCAACCGGCCACACTCGTAGGGCGGCTCGGCTTCTTGGCGATGAATGCGCAACCCGTCGACAACGCGACGAACGCGATCACCGCGAGTTTCACGGTGAACATTAAAGATCCCATCGGGAGCGGCGATCACTTACTGCTAAGCGAGATTCCCGACACGAATCAGGTCCGCAATCTATTCGACGCCAAGGCCAGTGTGATGGTCGATATCAACCTGAAGTTGAACCTCGGGTTCGACAGGAATATCCGTACCGCTCCAGCGCTCACCACGATCTTCCGGCTGAAGTGGACGCCCGTCACCGCCGACCCGATTAATACGACAATCCGCTTTGGCGATGCACCGACCGTAACATTCGACGACATCACGCTGAATTTGGGCAGTGTCGTCGGTACGATTTTGAAACCGATTTTCGAGAGATTGGAGCCGGTACTGAAAGTGATCGAGCCGATCCTCGACATCTTGAATACCCGCATTCCGGGCATCGCAGACCTGGCTGAAGAGTTTCCGGCGGTGGCAAAAGCTCTACAGCTGAACCTCATGAAGTCGAACGGTCCGGGCACCATCGGAGATTTTGCAGCGCTCATACTGAAGACGCAGGGTGAAGGAGCCGAGAGCATCATTCAGGTTGTGGATACGATCAACCAGATATTCACAGTGGCAACCAAGCTCCGGACGCTAGGTTCCGATAACCCAAGTATTAAGCTCGGATCGATCGTTTTCAGTCCTACAACCGTGGACATTCGCTCCACGAGTACGAAGAGCCTCAAACTCGACAGTCTGCTAGCGGGCAACCTCGACAACTTCAGTCAGACGGTGCTGAACTCGTTCGCCGAAGGAAATTCGAAACGAGCCGTTAGTGAGTTCGTTAGCTCCTCCAAAGTGGAGACGATCGGCCGCAATAAAGCGCTGTTCGAATTCCCGTTGTTCGACGACCCGAAGAAGGCCCTCGGCCTGATGTTCGGGCGCGACATCGACTTGTTCACGTTCAATCCGCCGATCATCCATGGCAACTTTGGCGCATCGTACACGATCCCGTTCCCACCGTTCCCAGTGATCCGCCTCGGTATCTTCGCCGAAGCCGCGTTTACTATCGATGTTTCCGGTGGCTTCGACACGCTCGGCTTCCGGCATTTTGCCACCGCACTCGATAGCAATCAATTCAAACCGGAATTGATTCTTGACGGATTCTACATCAACGACATCGCCGGTCCCGAAATCAAGTTCAACCCCGGAATCGGCGTGAAAGCCGGTATCAACGTCGCGGTGTTGTCGCTGTACGTTCGCGGCGGACTCTTCGGAGAGATCGGCATCGACTTCCAAGACTGCGACCCAGTCGAGTTTGAACCGAATGCGAATACTCACGATGGCCGCGTACGTATCACGGCCCTAGCGAATAACTTGGCGAACTTCGACTTCAGCCGCATCGCCAAACTCACCGGCGAACTCTACGGCCAACTGCAACTGGAAGCGACAATCGGCTTCTGGCCGCTGGAATTTACCGAAACCCTCAACATCTCACCACGAATCACGATCGCCAAGTTTGGCACCGATGCGGATTGTAACGACCCGAACCGCGTGCCGAAGATCGCGGAGCTTAAAGACGGTGTGCTGACGCTACTGATGGGCGATCGAGCCAAGGACCGCCAAAACGTAGACAACACCACCGATGGGAATGAGGCGTTTGAGATCGCCGACGTGGGAGACCAACTCGAAGTCAAGGCGTTCGGCTTCTCGCAGAAGTTTGCGAAATCGCAGGTTCGGAAAATTGTGGCGGTCGCGGGTAAAGGCGACGACCGGATTGAAGTCGCGCAGACGCTGGCCATCCCCGTGGAACTGTTCGGTGGTATCGGCAACGATTACCTCAGCGGCGGAGCGGCAGACGATTTACTCGATGGCGGCAATGACAACGACCTGATCTACGGTCGCGCAGGTAAAGACACGATTCGCGGTGGAGCCGGGAACGACGAACTCCAAGGCAACGACGGTGACGACACGATTTATGGCAATGACGATAATGACAACATTATCGGCGGGGCAGGTGACGACACGCTCGACGGCGGAGATGGCAACGACACCCTCACGGGCGACGGAAACGTTCCGATCGACTCGAACGCGATCCCCTCCCGAAAATCGGGTAAAGACATTTTGACCGGCGGCAAGGGCAACGACATACTCGACGGGAACGATGGCGACGACACGTTGGACGGCGGGGACGACAACGATATTCTTCGCGGCGGCAGGGGCAACGACATTCTCATCGGGGGACTCGGTCGCGATACGATTGTCGGCGGGCTAGAAAATGACATCACAGCCAGCGATAACGACACGATTTATGGCGATCAGTTGCCACGGAATCCGAATGAATCTGTGCTGGTGTTCGAAGATGCGAATACCGACGAGAATGCGGACGATATTCGCGGCAACTCAGGGGCCGACATCATTTATGGAGGGCCAGGGAATGACATTATCGCCGGCAACGACGGTGACGATCGAATTTACGGCAACGCCGGTAACGACCAACTTGCGGGCAACAGCGGAAATGACATCATCCATGGTGGTGAGGGTACCGACAACTTGACAGGTAACGAAGGGGACGACAAACTCTTCGGCGAAGCGGGCAACGACACTCTGGAAGGTGGTTCTGGCAACGATCAACTTTCAGGAGATGCGGGTGACGACCTCTTGATCGGCGGCGATGGCAACGACATGCTTTTCGGTGGCGCAAACGCGGATCGTTTGAGTGGCGACGCTGGCAACGATACACTCGAAGGCGGCTCCGAGAATGATATTTTGCAAGGTGGCGATGGTGACGACACCTTGCGCGGCGATGCCGGAAACGACGATCTCGATGGTGGCCAAGGCAACGACACACTCGTTGGTGGCGACGATAACGATACGCTTCGCGGCGGATCGGGTAGCGATACACTTTGGGGCGGAGCCGAAGTCGCGTCGCTGAGTTTCACGGTCCTCAGCACGCCGTTTGAACTGGCTCCGGGCGATAGCAGTTTCGCACCCAAGTTGGTGCCACAAAATTACACGACTTCGGCAGTAGAAGGCCGAAATGGTGATGGCACCGATTGGCTCGATGGCGGTATTGGCAACGATTTCTTGTTCGGTGGTGGCGACGCGGACATTCTTGGGGGAGGCCTCGGCGACGATTTTCTCGATGCCGGATTGGGCAACGATACTGACATACATGGCAACGATGGCAACGACATCGTGCATGGCGGCGGCGGAATGGATGAAGTCCATGGCGATGCCGGGCTGGATTGGGTCTACGGAGACGATAACGACGATATTGTGAAGGGAGACGAAGGCCTGAATGGCCTTCAGGATGGCCAACGGCTCTTCGGTGGCGATGGGCTCGATACGCTTTACGCCTATGCCCCCACGACAGACTCGCTAACGGAGGCCAAACTGAAGGGCGATTGGCTGGATGGCGGTCCGGGTGCGGACAAACTCTACGGCAATCTCCGGCAAGACACGCTTCTTGGCGGCGAAGGAAACGATTATCTTCATGGCGACTATTTAGCGGGACCGAACTACGTTCGAAACACGGAAGCGGGTACGACCGGTGGTGATGATTTGCTTTTAGGTGGACGTGGCCAAGACGAAATCTACGGCGGTGGTGGCAACGACACACTCTATGGAGGACTGGATAATGACTGGCTCGAAGGGCAAGGGGGCACCGATTCTCTCTTAGGTGGTGGAGGTCTGGACATTCTCGTTCTCGACACCGATTCGGATTACGGCAATAACCCCGATGTCTTCGATGGCTTCGGCAAAAACGATAACACACCGAATCTGTCTGGTTTCGATGGTGCCGTTGATATTTTGCTCATTCAAGGCGATGGCACGCACTTTCCGGCAACACGGGGCAACGCATCGGTACCGGTCAACGCAGGAAACGACCGGATCCAGATTCGCGATAATCCGATTACGGGTAAGCTCGATATTCAGTACACCGGTTTCACTGCGAACGTGCCGCGGGAGTGGTCCGTCAACTGGCGTTCTGCTGACGGAAAACCATTAGTCAGCCAAATCCAAGTCGCCGGGTTGCAAGGCGACGATGTGATTAACGTGAATCTGTCACCTCAAGCGATCAGTATTCTCAGGGCGACGCAAACTTGGGCCAGTGTGATTACGGGTGGTCCGGGAGATGACATTCTCCAAGGAAGCGATGGACCGGATCGAATCGAAGGTGGACCCGGTAGTGATGTGCTGTACGGTTTCGGCGGCGACGACCGTTTGTTCGGCGATGTGGGGAATGGTGTATCCGCACTCGACACCGACGTTTTTTACGGTGGTACTGGCGACGATGACATGATCGGCGGCGTGGGAGTGAACATCATGTTCCCTTGGTCGCAGTCTCCGTTCGATCTTGCGGGGAATTTCGTCAAACCACCAGAAGAAACTGGAAATAACCGCGTGCTCGGTTCGCGCTTTCGCGGCGACAAGTTGTACGGCGGTACTGGTCTCGATTTCCTGTACGGATTTGGCCCTTACAACAATCCCGCCGAACAAGATCAACTCTTCCGGGTCGATGGTACTCTCTTCGACGATGCGCCGACCAGTGCCGGCGGCGGGATGGATAGCTGGAAAACGTTTGCGAAGGAAAACGGCCGAGTGCTGTACGTCGCCGGTACGAATTCGGACGACATCATCAATGTCCGCCAGGCGACCGATCCCAACGAAGGCGAATTATTCGGCCGTCACATCGTCACCGTTCAAACCAACGGCAAGTTTGCCGCACCGATCACCGACGCGAAATTCGGCAGTTCGGCCAACCGGCAAGATCGCGTTCGCGATGCGTCTACAATTGGTTACGACTTTACAACTGGTGCCAAACGGCAGGAAGCGGTCGTGTCCGCGAACATTCTCGGCTTCCGCGAAACGGTGACCGATTTACCATCCGAAGGCTCTCCAAAGGACGGGGATTACCAAGCGATTCTCATCGACGCGTTAGGTGGCAATGACATTGTCACAATCGACGAAAGCGTTCAGCGGACGGTATGGGTAGATGCCGGCAGCGGTGACGACCGAGTGACGTTCGCGCCGAGCCGGGCTTACCTACCGGACACGACGGATCGCGTGGGTTTTCGCAACAACACAAAATCCACCGCATTCACTCTACCGACGATTTCTCACTCGCAAGTGTTCGACAACCTCACCTTGGACAGCCGCGATGCAAACAAACCCGATGTGGATTGGTATCAACTGAACTTCGAACGCGCACCGCAGCCGGGGGATACGCTCCGAATTCGATCCACAGACAACACGACGGTCTTCGAGTACCTCACGAAATGGGATCTCTTCCGAAGCGATGGTCGCTCCTCGTTCTCCGCCAATTTTGGGCTTGGAGCCTCGATTCTCGGAGGCAAGGTCACATTCGACACTGGCAGCGATAAGACGTATTGGTTAAAAGTGACGGAACACCCGCAACTGTCGGGTAGTTATCGCATCGAGTTTTTATCCGCCAGCAGTCCCGATGCCCTAGACTCCGCGAACGCCAATTCTGCCCCTATCGATCTCGATTCCCAGTTCATCTCGGTGAATCGAAACGATCAGTTGTCGAATCTCACTGTGGGCAGCATTACGGACCCGGTCGATGTCTACCGCTTCAAAGCACCAGTGGGAGTCATACTTTTCCCAAATGTCCAGAGCCTGGTCAATGTCGGCGTGGAAGCAGGATTAAAGGCCAGTCTGTTCGACGCGAAAAACAAACTCGTCAGTACAATCGCCGTCAGCAATAACGGCTTAACAACATTTATAACCTCGTTGATTCCAGGTGAGTCGTATACACTATCCTTATCTGCCAATCGACCGACCCAATACACGCTCGGTTTCAGTGGTCTAAAACAAGTCGCCACGAACAATTTCACGTTGGCCAACCCTTTCATCATCTCGTCAGTCGATCCGACTCGGGATGCGTTTCAAACGCTGTCGCCACTCAATGCGACCGTAGCGATCGAATCGGAAAGCTGGTTCCAATTCGCGCTCACCAAGACGGGCACTGCGAAGGAGTCGCTCACTCTCGAATTGCTGGGTGCCAGTCAAGGGATCGCCATCGAATTGCTCGTGGTGACGTTCGATGCTCAGCTTCAGCCCCTAACGCGAGTACTTTCCCGATACGCCGCAACGCGCGATACTTCCGCGACGATCACCGTCGATGGCCTCGAGAAAGGCACGTATTACCTGCGTGTGACGCCGGCAAAAAATCAAACCGCATCGTTCCAGATCGTGTCGAACACATTCCCGAAAAATCGGCTGAGTGCCTCGCTTTCTGGATCATCGATTACGTCGTTTGCATCCGCGCTTCCTCGCCCCACGAAAAACGTGATCGTCGGCGGTTCGGGCAACGACACGTTGCAAGGGGGAAGTGGCGTCGACTGGATTTTCGGTGGCGATGGTAACGACGTTCTTAGCGGTGGACTGGATGGCCAGGCCGATGACTTGTTGTTCGGCGAAAAGGGCGACGATCTTTTCCAAGTGATTCCTACCGTTCGTACGCGGTCTTTGGGCGACACGGGTGTAGGCTTCGACAACGGCGCGTCCGATTTCTTCGATGGCGGCGAAGGGCGAGATCGCGTCGTCTACCAAGGTCAGGACGATCCGAACTTTATCGTGCTGGGTTACGATCGATTCTTACAGCGTTACCGTCTGGGCAGCGTACCGTACGATTTGCGATTGAATCCAACCTTATCGCCGGTAGGCTTCGTCTACGAGAATGGTCAGCCCCGGGTCGAGTATTCGTACTTTCAAACTCGGGATGTCGAAGGGATGTTAGTGGACGGCGGCGGCGGCGACGACATTATTCACGCCGACCCGGGCTTTGTGTTAAACGACGAAACGTGGGGCATCGATCGCGGCGATTTGAACATCCGCGCGACGATCTATTCGAGCCTCGAAATTCGTGGCGGGACCGGCAACGACTTTATCTTTGGCGGTAGTGGCAACGACGTACTGTTAGGCGGAGCAGGCAACGACACAATCGCGGGTGGAACCGGTAACGATCGCATCCTCGGTGGCGACGACGACGACCAACTTTACGGCGATCGCATGCCTAATGGCATGATCGGAAGCATACCGGCGGCAAACGGTGTGGCTGCATTCGCCCAACCCGGCGAAAATCCGCGTGTGACGCGCTACACGCTGGTGACGCCGGAAATTTCTTCGAAATTTGCGTTTGCGGGCATCTCGCTGCCCAATAACGGCGGCAATGTCACGAATCTGGCCGACGCATTTGCAATCGACGGCCAAAGCGGTTTCGAAGCGTTTTCGCAACTCTTCTCACTCGGCGACGTCAACGGCGATGGCATTGGCGATTACCAACTCGGCAATGCACAAAGTGGCTCGAAGGCAACCAGTCGCATCATCTTCGGCCCGCTCACGCCCGATCAACTCTCGCGCGTCTCGTACACAACCTCTAAAGGCCCCGCTTTAGTGCGAGGTAACAACTGGTCGTATTTGGCAGAGAACACCAGCGGCATAACGATTGATCCGGCGAATACGTACCGCGGGTATGCAGGCGTCCAAACTCGCTATGCCGGACTCAACGCGACAACGGCGAATCTCAACTCGGCTAATATTTTGACGACATCGGGCGAGGTGATCCCGAGTGACGCGATCATCGATACTGTTTCCGCGACATTCGGCTTTGCAAGTGTGAAAGAGTCCGGCATACGTCCCAGCATCACTGTCACGGTCACGCTCGGCCAAGCGGAGACGCAGACAACACCGCAATTGGTGTTTCAAGCCATCGTCCCGACGTTTCTGCTAACGGCGCCATCCGGCGCGGAACTCCAGACATTCGTCATTCGCCGGAACAATATCCATCGCGATTTGCTCGTTGTTGCGCGACAAGCGGGCGTGGCTGGCCCCACGGCCGCAATCGGTTTCATCCTCAATAACATGCGGTTTGTGAACTCCGTGGGCGGCGCGAACAGTCTCCAATTCGATAGCGTGACGGGGATTTATGCACCGTTTACGTCGGCGTCCAAATTTGAAGTCGCAATCGCGGATGTGAACAACGACAACCGCGATGACGTTCTGCTCGGGGTTACGAACGTCAACTCTACGGGTTTGGGGCGAGTCTACCTCTTGCCTGCTACACCGGAGGTGAAGACTGCCGAGGCCGTGCTCAATCTCAATAAGTCGGCCTCGTACACGTGGCAGGCCGATGGCCTTGGCCCGGTTTACGCCGTCGGCGATCTGAACGGAGATGGCTACGATGAGTTCGCTTTCGGACGCACACAGGAATCCGGCTTTCCGTCGTTCAGAAGCGAACGCTACGGGCTGTTCGTGTTGAACGGTTCGCCAGACTACCGCGCATCGGATCGCAGCTTATACACGGAAAACTTTGCGTTCCCATTGTTCGGTCAACTCGTCGGTCGGGGCATCGGCACCAATACCGCCTATGCGCGCTTTACACGGGGCCTGCCTTCCGGCCAAACCGCGTTCGGGCGATACGAGCTCGCCTCTGGCGATTTCGACGGTAACGGCAAAGTCGAACTTGCAGTCGGGCTGCCCGTCTCCACCTACGAGACCGGCATCGCGGACCCCTCGGCTAACGCGGTCTACATCTTTGGCGATACCCGTACCGCAAACTCCGTCACGGATTTCGCACTGAAATCGGCATCCACCATACTTCGTGGCGAACAATATTCGGATCGTTTCGGGGTGCTCACTTCCGGAACTCGTCACGATCTCAACAACGACCGGATCGATGATTTGGTCATCGGCGCACCCGGTGTCAGCGTGAATACCCAACCCAATGTGGGCCGAGTCTACGTCATCTTCGGTGAGCGGAAATCGAATGAGGTTCCGATTGCGTTCGACGTTCTGGCGAATCGCACGATCCCCGGTGGTGGCGATTATCTCGTCGAGTCGGCGACGGGTCGACCGTTCACTTCGGCGAACAATTTCCAGTTGGCTGCGACGGGGTATCTCGCACCTCGTACCATCGTAGGGGGCAGCACGGGCAAAATCGAATTGCTTCCTGTCGTGGATACGCCAACTGGCTATCGCCTCGAAACTCGCTTCTCACTGATTGGCGAAGTCGTCTTCGATTACCGCAACGATCTCGACTATCGCTACGCGGGGGTGCGATCGCGGAGTACGGGTGGACGCGAACTCTACTTCGGGATGAAATCCGGTACGATTCGCAAGGACTCTTCCACAACGAAGTTCGTCCCCGATGCGATTAGCGAATTGTGGTTTGCACTCGATGTAAATCAGCAAACCATCACGCTGCGAACGAGTCGTGGTGCTCCCCAGGACGGTGCCACAACATTGGTCGAGTTGTCGGAGAAGATCGCAAGTGGTTCCGAACTGCTGACGCGAGTCCGCAACGATGCGAATTACAAACTCGTACCGTCTCGGCTCGGACTGTATGCGCCAGCGGGTCGGACGATCGTCTACTCGCAAACCGCCGTTCAAGAGTCGGAACGCTGGGTCCGGTTCTCCACGCTGGGTGCCGGTTCCACGGGCGATCAAGTTCGCGTGTTAAGCGAGAATCGCGATGGCGAGTTCGAAACCAGTCGTGCCACGCCCGGCGCAGTGACGTACAGCACCAACACCGCGTTCGGGACAAACCTCCCCGCGAGTGGCTTGAACGCCAACGGATTTGGGGGCGGATTGGCCCTCATCGACAACGGTAAGAATTCGTCCACCACGACGACCTTTATCGTAGATCTGTCACCGTTCTTTACAACCGTCAGTCACCCGCAAGATATCCAAAGTGCGAAACTGACTTTGGCACTCGAAGAACTTTTCGTGTCGAACGCCGGAACTTACGCGAATACCTTTTTGATCGAGAATCTGGACGCAGAACCCGGTACTGGGGGCGATCCCTTTTCGACTGCGGGGCCGTACGCGCGACAGGCGACGGCAGACGTCGGATTTAAAACCACAACGCAATTTCAAAGGGTCGCATTCTCTAGTGCCACCGTCATCGATTTCACGGAGATGGTGCGCGATGCGATTCGTCGCGGTCGGACTTCACTCGGTCTCAAGCTCAGTACATCGGGAAGCGTACCGATCTTCAGCTTTCGCTTCACAGCCACTTCCGGTTCGCGGATCGATATCCAAACGGCTCCACGATTCGGAGTCTCGGCAGACATCTTCGATATCGATGGGCGACGGCTAATGCAAAGCGGTTCGATTCTGGATTTGCGAGATGCACCGGCGGGCGATTTTTACGTGCGCGTCTTCGATCCGTTCTTCGGTAAGCCGAACTACTTTCGCAACGCGGCGGTGCCGTTCCGCATCGAAATGGAAGCGCCGAATATCGGCGATGTCGACTCCGCCACGGATCGCGACTGGATTCTCGGCGGACGCGGCAGCGACACGCTTAGCGGCGGAGATGCGATCGATCGCCTCAATGGCGGCCAAGGCGGAATCGATACGATTATCGGTCGAGATTACGAAGCGATTCAATTCGCCGGCAAACTCGTGGCTCCACCTGCTTCTGAAAATCAGCTCGCCGCGAATGGCATCACGACGCAGGATGTCGAAATCGGCTTGCTAAAATTCACTAACGGTTACCAACTCCAATCGGCGGCTCCCACACTCGCGAGTGCCATTGCGGACAAACTCGGCTTGCTGATTCGCACATCGGTATTCGTTCAGGGCAACCCCGTTGCACAACCGGCTTACGAACTCGCGCGGCCGATCATGGCTACCGATCTTTCACGGCTGGTGGATCTGCAATTCGATCGCTTGCTCGGCGCGTTTTCCACTTCCGGGCTGGAGTACGCAACGAATCTGGAACGCCTGAGCATGGCCGCGACAGACACGGTTGGTCTGACACCGGGCGACCGGAACGGCGCGCAACTCGGCACAGCACACCTGCGGCGACTGGACCTGCAATTGCTCGAGAGCAAAACCCAGTCCAAAAATTCCTCATCGCCGCTTGCAAACCTGGATGGGCTGCATGAATTGGTCTATCTGAACTTGGATAACTCCAAAATCGCATTCGTCCAAACTGACTTGCTACAGCCACTTGGCGAGTTGAGCCACATTCGTTGGTTGTCAGCAGATAACGTCCAGTTTTCGAAGATCGTAAACGTTTTCGAACCACCGATCCCCTTTGCCATCACGGCACCGACGAGAAGCTATCTCGATCTGGAATATCTCTCACTCAATCGTACGAAAGTGATAGGACCGTTGGACGGATTCACCCGATCGACGAAGTTGCGCGATATCGAATTGGTAGGATCGCTCCAATCCCCCACTCTCGCTAATCAATCCGCTCCCTACGGTGTCAGCCTCGATGCATTGGCCGGGCATCGCTCAGCGGATGATCGGCAAGATCCGGTGCCTGATTACTATACCTACTCCGAAACGGGCGTCTGGTCCGGTAGCACCAGCCTATCTGCAAATGATCGCGACTACCGAGTTCTCCCGAGTGGCGTCGCTGGCGAAGCCCGCTATCAGTTGAACGATGTCCTGCGTGCGGCATCGGCAGGCGATGAATTCGAACTCTGGGCGAAATGGCCGAGCTTACCCACGAACACGGCCCAAGCGGAATACGTCGTCAGCTTGCAAGGATATAGCATCCTGGGACAAGAGGTCGTTGTCAAAGCACTTCAGAGCAGTGTAGCTCAAGCGACTCCACCATCGGGCCGTGTTTTTGGAAACGGGGCCGAATGGCAACTCGTCGGTCGATTCGTACTTCCAACAAATTTCGGACCATTCCGGAATCAGAATCCGAGTGGTAGCCCACCCAATTACACCGGATATGGCAGCACGGTCTCTGTCACGATTCGCAACAACGGAATGGGCAACCTGATTGCTGATGGCGTGCGTCTCGTGCCGGTTCGCCGCGTCGACGATCGAGTCGTATCGTCTGTCGATTCGCTTCGCGTGCTGGATGTGCGAAACAACTCGACGCTGAACAACGAGTTGTACACGAGCACACTCAACGAGTTGGAGAATAATCTGGGTCAGGTCGTGTCGAACGCGTACGGCAAAGTGAGCACTCGAGGACTCGGCACAGGTTTTTGGCTTGATGCACGGTTCCAATCGGCACCCGTACTTGGCAAGATCGAGCCGATCTTTGTTCGGAACATCGGCGGCACAATCTCAATTCCGCTTTCAATCGCAGACTCGGACACCGCGACGAACCTCCTCAAAACCGATGTGGTTACTAGCACGTACGACTCATTACTCTTTTTGGCGGCGGTTAACGGCAATCTGCTGACGATCACGCCTCAAGAAGGGGCGTCCGGTCTAGGCAGTATCACCGTACGCGTTTCGGACGGTGGTCGAACGACATCGCAAACCGTTGCCGTGCGCGTCGGCACGAAAGATCTCGATTATGGCCTGACCATTCCCAGCGGTAACACGCAATTGACGCCGCAGGAATTTCAGCAGAACCCGATGTCCGTCGCCGCGATCAATCTCACTCACGTGGCCATGACATGGATCGAATCCGGACAGATTCGCGTTCGGTACTTCGATACGACGATCGTTTTAGATCAGGGTACGTTATCGACCGTGGCGAACGGTGATGTCTCCCAGCCGCAAGTGGCACGGAGTGGCAACGGTTTCGTGGTGACCTGGTTATCTCGCACACAACCGACGGCCCGCTACGACCTGATGGCCCGACACTATCGAATCACCGATGGCGGTTACCAAGCCGAAGCTCCGATCTCCGTTGCCACGGCGATCGCGCCAACAATCATCTCGAATCGTCGATACTCCGAGACGGCATTCAACGTCTCCGGTAATGGCATCACAGTCTGGGAGCAACTGGTAGATACGCCTGGCGAACTGAGTACAATTTGGGGCCGCCGCTGGGACGCGACGGGCCGATTGGGTACTCCGTTTGTGGTGACATTGCGGGCACTCTTGCCGAGTGTGGGCATTGACGCCACTGGCACCGCGACCGTTGTGTGGATGGCACCGGAAGGCATCACCTCTTCCGTATCCCGAATTCTGGGCCGACGTTTCCCGTTGATCGGTGATCCGACGAATGCCGCCCCCGCGTTTACGATCTACAAGCCCGCGACTCCCAGACCTTCCACGGTCTACTCCTACGTTCCTCGAATTGCAGTTGAGCCGAACGGCACTGCGATGGTGACCTGGCTCGAGCAAACCAAGAGGTTGTTTGACCAGTTTGGGCTTGATGGTTATCAGAACTTCGCGGTTCGACTGACGAGTCAGGCAACGCAGCCAGGCAACGCAATCGAATTGAATGCTCGTCAGCCCTTTTTCGGAATCTACTTATTAAATAATCGACCGACGGCTCCCGCTATCGCTGCCGATGCAAGCGGGCACTTTAACATCACGTTCGATAGAGGTATCCAGACCTATCTGCGGCGATTCGATGGGAATGGAACGTCGATTGGAGCGACACAGACGTACGGGATTTCGGCGAATCCCCTCTCGCAGACGGCGATTGCCGCACTGGACAGCGGTGCAATCTTCGTTACCGCCACCGACTCGTATGGCGATCGCAACAATTTTGCGACAAGGATTTCCCCGTCCGGCACGATCGATGTCATCAAAACGGCAACGCGCAACGGCTCCTCCGAAGGTGTGGTGTTTTACTTCGATGCAAACAATAATGGCACCTGGGATACCGGCGAGCCACGCACGGTGACGGACTTGTTTGGACGCGGCCAACTGACGGGGGTCAGCGGTGGTACCGGTACGGTTCGTGAAGAGATCGGCTTGCTGCCCGATTGGACGGCCCTCGTACCGCCCATAAGCGTCACACTGCTCGATGGCGAACAGATCCAAACGGCGAGTCCCTTCGTCAATCGTCAAAACTTGAGTATCGGTCAGCCGCGAACGATCATCGAAGGCCAGTCGGTTCGTTTCTCCGTCGAAGTCGGCCCGACTACGGGTCGCCGCGAATGGTCCCTGTTCCCAGTCGATTCGAACGCAGCGGTTGCGAACTCCACCGAGAACAGCTTTCTCGTAACGACGATCGACTCGGGCCTGTTCCGTGTCGATCTTCGCATCGTTCAATCCGACAACACGACTCTCACGACGTCCACTTACCTGAACGTCCTAAATTCACTTCCGAAGGTGGGGCCAGATCAGACGCTTCGCGTCATCGAAGGTGTCGATCGCACATTCCTGGCCGAGGCAACGGATGTATTGGGCGACGTGCCACTCGTTTACGAATGGTCCGTTCTCGACGATGGTTACTCCCTCCCAATCGATAAGATCGTTCGCGATCAGTCACGTTTCTCTTACCTATTTTCATCGGATCGAACCGCGCCTTACACCGTCGTTGTGCGGGTCCACGATAAAGAAGAACCGGATCGTTGGGTTCGCCGAACGTTTACGGTCTTCGTCGATTCGGCAACGAGCCAGAACGTGAGCCTCCGTACGAATCCCTCGCAACCGGAAGTCAACCTGCCGGTAAACATCTATGGGGTGTTCGAGAACTCCGGCCTGCAAAACCTTCTGACGTATCGATACACGCTCACCGACCCCAAAGGGGCAATCGTACAACGCATCGAAAACAGCGTGACCGACGTCTCGGCTGTCCGACGTAACATTACGCCCTTTACATTCGTGCCGAGCCAAACGGGTCGTTACTCACTCGAACTCGTCGTTACCGATCTCAGCCGTGGGTCGGGGTCGGCTCAACGGCTGGTTTCTACGATCTTCGTCCAAGCCGCACAGCCACTGCTACAAGGAATCGCAGGTTCCGTCGTCCGGCCTGCGGTCGGGCAGTTTCAAATCAATCGCGGTGCGATTCAACGCAGTCGAGTCACACAACTCCAAGTCAGTTTCACGATGGAAATCGACAACGCTCGTGCCGTTGGTGCCTTCACAGTCCGCCGACTGAGCGACAACGCCACGGTGGGCCGTGTTGTGGCGGCGTTCGCGAATGGGAATAATCGCACGATTGTTTCGCTCAGTTTCGAGCAAGCGAACACGGAGTTTGGCTCCCTCGCCGATGGCCGCTGGATCGTTGATGTCGATGCGAGTCGTATCGTTTCCAAAAACGGTATCGCCATGGCCACTCCCACGAGTAGCCCCGTCTTCCATCGGTTCTTTGGCGACATCGACGGAGATGGCGTCGTCAGCGATTCAGACCAAGTCCGCTTCCAATCGGCTTTCGGTCGGCCCGTGAACAAACAACCGCTCCTCATGGCAATCGACTTCAATGATGACAATGTGATCGACGTAATCGATCAAACCGAGTTTCTCCGTCGATACAACCGAACCGTTAAATAACAGCGTCCCGCTAAATTTGGGCCGCGCTGCCGTCCACGAATAACTCGGTCCCGATTACGTAACTGCTGTCGTCGGACGCGAAGAACAGCACGGCCTTCGCGACTTCGTCCGGCGACCCGGCGTGGCCCAGCAACTTCGTCGAAGCGGCTTGGGCCACGAACGATTCGATCTGCTCGTCGGTCGGGAGAAACGCTTCATCGCCGATTGTTTGATCGTTTTCGCCGTTGTTTCAATCCGCTCCCGGGTGTTACCCCGGGAGAAACGCACTCCCAAAATTCCTATCATCGCCGCAACTAGTGCGGCGTCAAGCCTTAATTTTGGGGTTGGTGATTTTTGGAATCGTTGGGACACTTCCTGAACAAGGAGGTTCCCATGGACAAGAAATATGTGGTCCGGCTGTCGGACGAAGAGCGCAGTACTTGTGAGGCGATCATCAAGAAACTTAAGGGGTCGTCGGAGAGGTTTCGACGCGCCCAAATCCTGCTCAAGGCCGATGCCGATGGACTAGGTGGTATCACCAGTTTTGAGGGCGTGCATCTGTTTGCGACCTGTCGCAAAGAATGGCTCCAGACGATCCTGACGTTGCCAAACGGCATCCCGAGCCACGACACG
>JAYSYI010000144.1:0-2100 GCA_043727665.1 Limnoglobus sp.
ATCGCGAGCATTACCGATGGCATCGTCACCTTCCGCACCGAAGCGGCGGGCAATATCGGTATCGCTGTCAAAGATATGTTCGTCGTCGATTTTCGATCCAAAGTCGAGCCGGTGGTTAAGGGCACGAAGTTCGATGAAATCGAACTGATCGACGGCTCGATCATCCGCTGTTCCACGCTCAAAATTCGCGGCAAGAAGTTCGAGCCAACGCTGATCGCCGCGTCTGGCGCTGCCGTCCCGAAGATCGATCTGCCGACCGAAACGGTTTATTCCCTTTTACGCGGTGCCGACGATCAAAAGAATCGCGACGAGTGGAAGAACCTGCTCAAAACTCGCGGCAAACGCGATCTGTTCGTGATTAAACAAGCCGACGGTTTCAGCCCGATTCCCGGCACCGTACTCGATGGCAACGAGGCTGGTGACGCGATCGATTTCGAACGCGAATCGGACGGGCAAAAGGTGGCGTTCAAGCTCACCCGTGCGACCGGTGGCATCGTCTTTAACCAGCCATCGCGCGGGGCGATTCCGCCGACGGTGTGCCGGGCAATCGATGTTTACGGGAACGTCCTCACCGCGAAAGGCGTGCAGCTTCTGAAGGGCGGCGTGTTGCGAATTACCACAGTGAGCGGGGCGACATTCGAGTACCCCACGACGGCGGGCCTATCGAAACTCGATTTCTCGCAGGGGAACATCGCGTATTTGTCCGATCTCGAACCGATTGTTGTCGCGCCGATGCCGGCGCCGGGTGAGCCGTACTTCACGTACTTCAACGATAAGACCGACGAAAAGACCGCGTTCAAACTCGATGGCACGAACTACGCCAAAGGCGTCTGGATTTACCCCGATACGGTGCTGACGTACAAACTCGGTGGCGAATATCGCGAGTTCAAAGCGATCGTCGGGATCGACGAATCGGTGCAACTGGCCACCAGCGTCGTCACGCTAACGATCGAAGCCGACGGCAAGAAACTGTTTGGCGAAGCGATCTCGCGGAAGGACAAACCGAGGTTGCTAAACCTCGACGTGAAAGGCGTGAAGGATCTCAAAATCACGCTGGAACGCGATGGCCTCTTCCACGGCAACCAGATCGATCTTGCCGAGGCACGCCTACAAAAATGACAACAAGGATATTCGACATGCGCGATTCGTTGCGGGTTTGGTTGGCGGGCTTCGTGCTCTCGGCGTTGGCGATTGTCGTCGTCGCATGGCCCTTGAATGCCGCTGTCGATGCCGACGTGCTGAAAGCCGAGAACGAGCGGATTGCCGTTGTGAACAAGGTGAAACCGGCCGTGGTTGCGGTCTGTTCGTACGGCGGGCAGGCGGTCGGCTCGGGCGTGGTCATCGATCCCGAAGGCTACGCGCTGACGAATTATCACGTGACTGAATCGATCAGCCCCGTCATGCAAGCGGGCCTCGCCGATGGCATCTTGTACGATGCCGTGCTGGTGGGCCAAGACAAAGTCGGCGACGTAGCGCTGATCAAGTTGCTGCCGAAGAAAGCGGGCACGCCGTTCCCGTTCGTGCCGCTCGGGGACAGCGATAAAGTCCGCGTCAGCGATTGGTCGCTCGCGATGGGCAATCCGTTCGGCCTGGCAAACGATTTTAATCCGACGGTCACGTACGGCCTCATTAGCGGAGTGAACCGCTATCAACCACCCGAAGGCGGCGGGATGCTCGAATATACCGACTGCATTCAGATCGATACTTCGATCAATCCGGGTAACTCGGGCGGGCCGTTATTCAACATGAAAGCCGAACTCATCGGCATCAACGGCCGCGGCTCGTTCGACAAACGCGGTCGCGTAAACTCCGGTGTCGGTTACGCGATTTCGATCAACCAGATCAAGAACTTCCTTGGCCACTTCTATTCGGGAATCGACACCGATCATGCCACACTCGGGGCCACGATCGAGACCGAGAACGAAGACGGCGCACTCAACCAAATGAAGTTCGGTACGATCCTCGACGAAGCCGACGTGTTTCGCCGTGGGATCAAGCCCGGCGACAAGATCATCTCGTTCGCGGGCCGCCCACTGACGAGCACGAACCAGTACAAGAACATCCTCGGCATCTTCCCGAGCGAGTGGCGAATGCCGCTGA
>JAYSYI010000145.1:0-6547 GCA_043727665.1 Limnoglobus sp.
CCCGACAACAGAAATCAAAACAAATGCGGAGTGCTTCAAATGCGGAATGCTGAGTTCGGAATTCGGAATTTCGAACTCAGCATTCCGCAATCCGCGTTCCGAACTCCGCATTTCGGACTTATTTCTTGGTTTGTCCGCGGGCAAAAATACTCGCGACAAAGTTCAGTACGTCATTGGCACTCGACTCGTTATACCCGTAGTTTCGAATCAGGCGAGACTTTACCACGTCGATTTTTTCCTGCGTCGCTTTATCGACGACGTTCGAAACGATACTGCTGAGTTTAATGCTATCCTTTTGGTCCTCGAACAGTTTCAGTTCCAGTGCCTTCTGGAGCCGTTCGTTCGTGCGATAATCGAACTTCTTGCCGTCGATGGCGAGCGCACCGATGTAGTTCATGATCTCCCGGCGGAAATCGTCTTTGCGGCCATCGGGAATATCGATCTTTTCCTCGACGCTCCGCATCAGTCGTTCGTCGGGTTCGATGTAATTGCCGGTATAGCGATCCCGCACCTTCTCGCGTTGCGTATACGCCTTCACGTTGTCGATGTAGTTCCCGCAGAGTTTCGCGAGTGCTTCATCGTCGGCTGCAATCGCGCGTTGCACTTCGTTTTTGACCACGTCTTCGTACTCCTCGCGAACGACGGCGAGTAGCTCTTTGTAATGGCGATACTGGTCTTCGTCGCGGATCAGCGAGTGATGTCGCAGCCCCGCTTCGAGTTCGTGCATCACCATGAACGGATTAATATTGTCTTCGTCCGGGTGTGCGACGAGCGCGTTCGAAATCTTGTCCTGAATGTAGCGCGGGCTGATGCCGGTCATCCCCTCGTTGAGTGCGTCGCGCTTCAGTTCGATGACATTATCTTCGGTGAAGCCCGGCAGCGTTTTGCCGTTGTACAGTTTCAACTTTTGCATGACACTCAGGCCGGCGTGCTTCGGCGGGTTCAACCGCGTGAGTACCGCCCACATGGCCGCCACCTCGATCGTGTGCGGGGCAATATGCTTGCCCAGAACGCGATCGACGTTGAAATCCTTCTCGTAAATCCGCACCTCGTCCTTCAACCGCGTCACGTACGGCACATCGATCTTCACCGTCCGGTCTCGCAGCGCCTCCATGAACTCGTTGTTCTGCAATCGCTTGTATTCTGGCTCGTTCGTGTGGCCTAAAATCACCTCGTCGATATCCGTTTGGGCGAACTTCTTCGGCTTGATCTTGTGTTCCTGGCTCGCGCCAAGCAGGTCGTACAGGAACGCGACATCGAGCTTGAGCACTTCGATGAACTCAACGATGCCGCGGTTCGCGATGTTCAGTTCGCCGTCGAACGAGAATGCGCGTGGGTCCGAATCACTGCCGTACTCGGCGATTTTGCGGTAGTTGATGTCGCCGGTGAGTTCGGTGCTGTCCTGGTTCTTTTCGTCTTTGGGCTGGAAGGTGCCAATCCCGATCCGGTCTTTTTCACTGAGCGTGAGCCTGGAGATTTTCACCTCCTCGGCCAGCATCTTCGTCCAATCGCCCGCGTACTTCGCTAACCGCAACTTGTATTCGAACCGGCTGTACGGCGAGAGGTCGCCCTTGATCTTCACCGAGTAGGGGTGCGGTTTCACGCACTGTTCGTTTAGCACCGCCAATAGCGATTCGCGTTGGTCTTCGGGGACGAGTTGCAGCGGTTCGCTGTGCATCGGGTCGCGCGTCCAACCGCTGCCATCGGGGTTCTTCCACCAGAAGGTGTAGAGCATTCCGGCGTCGGATCGCGAATATTCTTCGAGGCCGCGCTTCAGCAGTCGTGCGATCGTCGACTTTGCCGAACCGACGGGGCCGTGGAGCAGAATCACACGGCGTTCGGTACCGTAGCCGAGTGCGGCACTCTTGAAGGTGTTCACGAGTTGCATGAGTTGCCGGTCGAGGCCATAGATGCCATCGCCGTGCCGAGAGGCAAATTCGGTGAAGAACTTGAAGCGGATCCGTTTCTCTTTGTTCTCGTAAACGTCTTCGGTGCCGTGCGACAGGATCATGTCGTACAGGCGTTGGAACGCGGTGCGGGTCACGCCGGGGTTTTTGAGAATGATCTCGAGATAGTCGGCGAAACTGCCTTCCCAATGGAGTTTGCGAAAGTCTTGAACGTCGATCTGGCTGCGTAAGGTGTCGAGGATTGCCGTAACTGTGGCCATGTGCTTCTCCGTAAGAGGACCGCGTGGAACGCAGCCCGGGATTGTCGTCTTTATCGCAAGCCGCCCACACGCGAACGAGAAAGGGAGTGCGTGAGGCCCAGTTGCGTTCGGTCAATCGAGAACAATGACTGCAAAGAGCTACAGCATTGTACCGTAGCAACGCGACCGTTTCCAAAAATTCGTTGCGATCCCATTCTCCCGAGCGGTTTCGGCGGTGAGATTGCAATTCCGCCCTCGTCGCAACTGGCCGTTCGGTTTTGCCGAAATCTCGTGCAGTTCCACTTGCAGTGCCACGCGGTTCGTGCGGTAATGTCGTGCCCCCACGGATGGAGGATCCTGATGCCGCGCGACATTTTAGCGTTTCGTAACTCGACGCAGTCTTTCCCGTCGTCTCCCGATCTTGCCTACGAGGCGTTGCCGTTGCTTCGCCGCTTGCGAGATTGCCTACCACTGGCGACGAAGTTCCGCGATGCCTGCCAACGCACCCGCCGTTGGGGCGTGCCACCGTTGTTCTTCTTCGGCAAGCCGAAACCGAAAGTGGCCGTCTCGTTCCCTGGCGAAAATGGCATCGCGGTGGCACGACGTTACCCGGATGCCGCACTCGCTTGGGCGAAGCTCCACGACTACACCGACGATGTCTTCACCGTCATGGCGGCATCGGCCGATGCACGGCGTGCGGCGCGGACGATTCCTGGCCTTCTCAGTGGCATTCAGGCACTCGCCGCCGACCATCGGCGTTGTCGCGAACTGGCGGAGTTGTTCGCGGTTGTCGACGATGGGGCCGTCACGGTGTTGCACCCCGATAGCGGTACGGGCTTCCGCATCCTGTTTGGCGGCATTGCGAATCTGGCTCAATTTCACGTGCTTTTGGCCGATGCGGTGACGGGTTCGCCGTTGAAGGGGTATCTGGCGGGCGAGCGTCCCGATCCGCGGGTCGTCGATGCGTATCGCGACTGCCCCACCGACCCGGAAGCCGATGTCGCCACGGCACGGTTTCAGCTATACCGCCCGACGGCGCTGCGTGTAGATGGCACGTTGCCACCGCGATTCCAGGGTAGCGAAGAGTGGTTCTGGGGTCACGAAAGCCCGTCCGAAATCCCCAGCATCAACGGCGAACGCCTGTTGCTAATCGGCGATCCCGCGTATCGCCGTCAATGGACCGTCCGCCGTCGCTTCTCGGCCATCAGCGGCGAACTGCACGTCGACGAGGTACTTTCCGCAAGCACCGTGCGCTCGTGGCTCGATGCATTACGCGGTCGTATTTCGCCATACGTCCGCGTTTCTGAGGCCGCATAATCGACGTAAGTCATAATTCCGGATGCCCCAAAACCGTGTTTTTGGGTGCTTTTCTGGCTTTTAAGGCCCCAAAATGCTTCTTTTTGATCGCGGACGACTTATCCGTACTCCGCATCTCGAACTCCCAAAGTGGGTTACGTCAATTGCTCTCGTTTCGATTCTCGACGCAAGTACCGACATTTTCAGGTCACAATGCGACCGTTTCGCGTCACGACGAGACATTTCTGTGTCATTTCGCGACATTTCTAGGTCATTTCAAGACACTTCGCGACACGTCGTGAATTCCGACTTACGTCAAATCGCAAAATACTTTTTGACTCTGCACAATCGTATGGACGCGAGACAAACTGAAAACTTTCCGTGAATATAATTGACATTCTCTGAGGCGCGTGGATATCCTGATGTGAGTAACTCTCGCCCGAGTGAACCGATGTTCGATCGCTTTCGCAAGACCGTCCGCAAGCCGCACCCGTATCGGCTGAACCTCACGCCGCTCGAGGCGCGATGTGCCCGCAATGTGGCACGTCGCGATGGTGTCGGATAATCCTGGCAACACCGAAGCGATGATCTCCGGGTCACTGTACGTGGCCACCCCCGATATCGAAGCCACGAGTGCCGCCGATGCCATCGTGCATGCCGTATCGGGGAGCGTCAACGTCTCGTATTTGGGCCACACCCACACCTACCAATTTGGTTCTGGCTCCGCATCGGGCACCAACGCCGCATTCCAAATCGTCGTGAGCGGCACCTCGGTAACGGTGAAATTGGAAGATCTCGCACAGATGCCGGGGATGACCGCCGACTTCGATTACAACGATCATTCGTGGGGTTTCACAGTCACGCAGTCCTCATCGAGCAGCAGCCAGGGCGAAGGCCAAGGCGGTGATGGCGGATCGGGAAGCGGAAGCGGATCGGGAAGCGGCAGCTCGGGATCGGGAAGCGGATCGGGAAGCGGCAGCTCGGGATCAGGAAGCGGAAGCGGCTCGGGAAGTTCCAGTACCAGCAGCAGCGATAGCTCCGTACCGATGGTCGGTATCTCTTCGACCAATGGCGTGGAAGCGAGCCAGGCCGGTTCGTTTACGATTACTCGGAGTGGCGACCTCAGTTCGCCGCTCGTCGTGACATTTACACTCAGTGGCAGTGCCACCGAAGGTGCGGATTTTCATCCGGTCCCCCATACCGTCACCATTCCGGCAGGCCAATCGTCGATTACCATCTCGATTCTCAACTTCGATAATGGCATCGACGACGGCGACGATTCGCTGAGTCTCACACTCGCGGCCAGTCCGAGCTACACGTTGTTCAGTTTGCCGACACAAACCTTGACGATCCACGAACCGATCCCCGGCGTCCCGCCCACAATCTTCCCGCCAACAAACGAAGTGCCACCGACCGTGCCTCCGGAAGTGCCACCCACAGTGCCCCCGGAAGTGCCACCGATTCCACCGGTCCCACCTGTTCCACCGCCACCTCCGCCACCCGGTTCGATTGGCGATACCGTTTGGAACGACGCGAACGGCGACGGCCTGCAAAATTACGCAGAAACGGGGCGGCCCGATGTCGTCGTATCGCTGTTCAACGCGAGTGGCACGACAATGATCACCACGACAATGACAGATAATAATGGACATTATTCGTTCGCGAATCTCAACACACAAAATCAGTACGAGGTGAAGTTCACTAATCCCAATATTGCATCAAACGTATTTACAACGCCGTCCACATTCGGCCCAATCGCATTGGAACCCGGCCAGAACAACACGGGTATCGATGCGGGCTTGGCCAGCACAGGTCAATCCGTATACGGTCGCGTCTGGGAAGACGATAACAAGAACGGCATACAAGAGCCCGGCGAACCGGGTATCAATCGCGTTGGTGTTTTTCTGTACGGCGAAAACCATGTGATGTACACAGGCGTGTTAACGAATGCCGATGGCAGCTACTTCTTTGCGAATGTACCAGATGGAAAGTATGTAGTCGAATTTGCGAAAGAACATATCGAGTTCTTCGATCGGTTTTCACCAGCGAACCAAGGCAGTAACGACGATATAGACAGCGACGTCACGTTTGCAGACAGCTTTGCGGGCTATACAACGCAGTTTCAGGTGAGCGCACAAACAAAAAACAAAAACGATGCCGGTGTCGTTCCTAACGACGATATTAAAATCACAATTACCGATAAATCTGTAGTTGAAGCCGCCAAGTTAAAAGTCGCGAAGTGGAACGATGCTTTCGAAACAATTGCTGACCCTCAAATACCGTTTCTTACTAAATCCAAATCAAAGGACCAACTGCCGGCTCGAATTACGACTTCATTGATCGTGACGACGATCGATTCAATGTCTGGGTGAGAGATCTAGTAAAATGGCAGCAAGTGGCAGCCAACGGCGTCACGCCATCGAATCTTCATAACAAAGTGAAAATCTCAACGACGAACTCCACAGGGTTTACCGTATACAACGATGACGCGACTAGTGTAGACCTCGTTCGTTACACGGGCAATGACAAGGGTAATGGCTGGTATTGGTCCGATTCGCAGATGCTCGTCTCGAATGAAGCCGATGATACTTATCAGGCAGAAACATACTTGCGGCAAGACGACTCTGCACCAGCCGGTGAGAGTTTGTTAAAGAACGGCTTCAAATGGGAGATTAGCGATCGAACGCACCGGATTGCACTGGGTGGAACGACGAAAGCGGAGTACGAGTATCTGCCTGGAAAGTCAGTCCAGACGGAGAAAATTTCTGAAGTAGTAAAAAATGTCAAAGTGCATGGAATTATATTGAATAAAGGAGCAAATACTCCTTCAATAACTAAAGCTGATGCTGAAGCTGTGATATACCAAGCTAATGAAACGTACGCGCAAATCGGAATTCGGATTATTGGCAATGTCGAAAGTCCAGTTGATGCACCGGCAGACGTGAATTTAGAACGTGACGGCCTGGAAATGCCATCAAGCAACGACGCGAATGGAAAGAACACTATTCCAGTTGCAACGAAATCATTGCTGGATCCAAAAGCACCTTACAAAAGTCTTCAAACCATAGCAACAGACGATATCGAAATGTTTTTCGTTAATATCCT
>JAYSYI010000146.1:0-6547 GCA_043727665.1 Limnoglobus sp.
GCCACGTCGAATTGATGCCTCTGACGTACCGAATACCTCCGTTGCACGATCGCATAGTTTACAAGTCACGCAAACGCCAGCAACGGAACCATAATCGCCTTCAAGAACAACATTTGTGACTTTGCATTTGATCCGCATCTCGCATCTCCCTCAAAGTGATTCTGTAATCGTCCACAGTTTCGCACTTAAGTATTGGGAGTCGCTAAATGATGGACTTTTCGCACAATTTGCATTTCAAATCGGCCTTCAGAGTGTCGTGCTAGCCCACAACCCAAACGAGTGTGTGAATTTCTCGTTCGAGGCACAGCATGGAGTTTTGCGAGGTTCCCCCAAGTGACGTGAAGTTGCGCTGTTTAGCCGCGCCGCGTAGTCTTCGGAGCGAAGCGCGGGGCGGAAACTCTCCGAACCAACGTGCATCGCGACGGAAATCGCAACTTCAAAATGCGCAAGCGAGGGGTTGCGGTTCCACGGTTGAGAGACTGCGTGGAGTGGCTTGCGGGTTCCCCTTGCTTGCGCAGCGGGCTGGCCGGCTTGAGACAGCGTGAAGTGCCTTACGGGTTCCCCTTGCTTGCGCAAACGCGCTAGCGAGGGATCGCGAAACGGGACACCTCGCTTCGCGATCCGGAATGCAGTAAACTGCGTGTTACTCGTATCGCTGCCCCGCCAACGGACGCTCTCCCGTGCTGTCGTTGTTTAACCAATACCTACCCGAATCGCTGGCAGTCGTTCTGACGGCGCTCGTTTGCGCCGGGTTGGTCGTGTCGTTTATGGGCGTGTCGGCACTCATGTTCATCTGGGCCGAACGCAAAATCTCCGCACGAATGCAGGATCGCCTCGGGCCGACGCGAACGGGGAAGTTCGGCCTGCTGCAATCGCTCGCCGATGGAATCAAGCTGATTACGAAGGAAGATTTCGCCCCCGATGGTGCGGACCGCGTACTGTTCCGTGCGGCCCCGTATCTCGCGTTTTGTGCGGCGTTTGCCGGGTTCATCGCGTTGCCGTTTGGCTCGGGAGTGGCGGTGCAGACGCTGTCGATCGGAGCGTTCTTCATGCTCGCGGTGCTATCGAGCGAGGTCTTCGGCGTGATGCTTGCGGGCTATGCCTCCGGCAGCAAGTGGGCACTCTTCGGCGGGATGCGCGAGGCGGCCCAGGTGGTTAGCTACGAGGTGCCACGCTCGATCTGCGTGCTGGTGCCGATCTGCATCGCGGGCACGCTGAACCTGACGACGATTGGCCAACAACAAGTCGGCGGGTTCTGGAACTGGTACGTGTTTCACGACCCGTTCACGTTCGTGGCGTTCCTCATTTTCTTCATCGTGGCGACGGCGAGTTGCAAGCGCGCCCCGTTCGATTTAGCCGAAGCCGAAAGCGAACTGGTGGCGGGGTTCCACACGGAATATAGCGGTATCCGCTGGTCGTATTTCTTCATGGCGGAGTACGGCAGCATGTTCGCGATGAGCGGCCTCGCGGCGATGCTTTTCCTCGGCGGCTGGCACACCGGCGTACTGCCCTACGAGCCAACCGTGGCGTTCGGCCCGTGGCTCGGCGTGCCGCTCAATGCGTGTGTCGTCATCGGCAAAGGTACGCTGCTCGTGATCGTCATGATGTGGATGCGCTGGTCCCTGCCGCGATTGCGAATCGATCAAGTGATGATGACCTGCCTGAAGTACTTTCTGCCGATTAGCTGCGTGCTGCTTCTGGGTGTGTGCGTCTGGCAGTTGTACGTCCCGAAGGCGGTCGGCGACGGCGTGAAGTGGGTACTTGCCGGAAGCACGATTGCCAGCATTCTCGGCGTCAGCATCAGCCTGTTTCGGCCCCTGCAACATGCGCCGGCCGGGCAATTACCCGGCGTTTGGGGGAAATGAACGTGAGCCTGAACGGAATCGTGTTCCTGATCGTTGCCACCACCGTGGCCGTGTCGGCGGTCGGCGTCGTGGCCTCGAAGAGCATCGTCCGTTCGGCGGTCTGGCTGTTACTCACGCTCATCGGCATCTCGTTCGTTTACTTCCTGCTCGGTGCGGAGTTTCTCGGGGCAGCGCACCTGATTGTCTACGTCGGCGGCACGCTCGTTCTCGTCGTTTTCGGCGTGATGTTGACCGCAGGCGGGCCGTTTACGACGCTAGCGAATCGCCGTTGGGAGTGGGTGGTAGGCATCGCGATTGCCACGCTGCTGTTCGGCATCCTGGTGGCGTCGTCGTTGCAACTCGGTACGAATATGCCTTCGCCGACAGGCGATATGCCCGGTACGGGTTCGCTCGGGTTGGCGTTTCTCGGCGTGCCCGATCCCGCGAGCAAAGTCGGCACTTCGTACCTGTTGCCGTTCGAAATCGTCTCGGTGCATTTACTCGTCGTGCTGATCGGGGCGGCGTATTTGGCGCGTGCGAAGAAGCGAGCGAAAGCCCATGACTGACATCGGCCTGACACCGTTCCTGATACTCAGCGCGTTCCTGTTCGCGTGCGGCGTGCTTTGCATCACGACGAAGCGCAACGCCGTGGGCATCCTGATGGGCGTCGAACTCGTGTTGAACGCGGCGAATATCAACTTCGTGGCTTTTGCACGCTACGTGCCTTCGTTTCGGCTGGAAGGGCAAATCTTCGCGCTGATGGTGATCGTGCTCGCCGCCGCCGAAGCGGCCGTGGCGTTGGCCATAATTCTGAACTTCTACAACAACCGCGGCACGATTGACGTCGATCAAGCAAACGAGATGAAGTCGTAGATCCGATGGTCACCTGGGCGTTGTATGCGTCACGCTTCGCCCGCTTGAGTCGCTTCTTCTTCGAGTTGCTTTGTGATGGGCGAGAGGGCTTTGCGCATGATCTCGCGCATCTTGGCCACGTCGGGGATCTTGTCCGTAAATAGCTCGAACTGGCGGGCGGCTTGGCGGACGAACATATCGACGCCGGTGATGATCTGGCAACCGCTGCCCTTCGCTTCGCGGATCAGGAGCGTCGTCTCCGGGGTGTAAACCGTGTCGAAGACGATTTTGCCCGAATGCATCGCGCTGCGGTGGAACGGTGACTCGTCGACTTTCGGGTGCATCCCCACCGGCGTGCAGTTGATGACGACATCGTAATAGACGTTGTGCCGACCGTGCCAGTCGAGGAACTTGCAGTGAACCTCCTCGGCGAGCTTGCTCGCTTTTTCGTCGGTACGGGCCACGATCGTGAGGTTTGCGCCTTCGCGGTGCAAAGCATGGGCAATCGCCCGCCCCACACCGCCCGCCCCGAGGATCAGCACCGCAAGCTGGTTGATCTGCGGTGCCTCTTCGCCTTCGGTCGCCTGCGCGATCAGGTGCGCCTTCAGCGATTCCACGGCGGCCGAGTAATCGGTGTTGGCAGCGAAAAACGTGCCGTTCGGTCGGCGTACGAGCGTGTTGGCCGCCCCGGAGAGTTTCACGAATGCTTCGGATTCGCCAACCAGTTCCGCTGCCGCTTGCTTGTGCGGAATCGTTACGCTATAGCCCGACACCGGCACCGCGTCGAACGCTTTCACCATCTCGGGCAGCGTGCCAACCGGTACGCGGAACGGCAGATAAATCGCGTTCGTTTTCGTTCGCAAATACATGTGGTTGTGCAAAACCGGGCTGTAACTGTGGCCCACGGGGTCGCCGATCACGCCGAAGATTTCCGTCTCGGCGTTGATCGAACGCACGGGGTATGTCGTCTTGAAATCGTCGACCGATGGCAGACCCGGCGCGATGCCGCGCTCTTTGTTGAATGCGGCATAAATCCACGGCGCGCCGAACTTTAAGGACGTGTATCGAGTCGGGATGCCGATCTCGCCCATGCCGAACGCCACGGTCGGCTTCGGTGCGGATTTTTGAATCTTGAGAATGCGCTCGATATCGGCGGCGGTGTTCGCCATGACCGCGATCTTGTACACGTCGCCATCCTGCACGAGCATCTTTTCGTAAATCTCGTCGAGGTTCGTGGGCGTTTCGGTCATGTTGTGGTAGCTGATGATCCGCTTGACCGCACCGAAGCGGCGAATCTTGTCGGCGATGTCGGTTTCGAGATCGACCCAATCGAAGCCGGAAACGATCGCCTGGCGAAGCACCGCCTGCCGGTCGTCTTCCTTGCCGGGCCAACGTCCGCCGTCTTGCGGCCGTCGCAGCGTCGCCACCCACGGGCACTTCTTGTGCGGCAACATCCGCTTGAAATCGACTGCTTTCGCGAGGAAATCGAGCCGCACTTCGAGGAACGAGTTGCCGCGTTTGACGGCTTCTTCCAGTTCGATGGCGACCATTTTATGACGAGTGCGACCAATCACGGCCAAAACGCGATCGAGGCCCGGAAACGGAGACATGCGATGGCCCAAGCGTGCGGGAGGGATTAGATATTTCTACGGTAACGGGCGAAGAGTGTCGTTGCAAGTGCCGCGCGCAGTCGAACCGCGAGCATTGCTCGCGGTTCACGTGGTTATCGGTCGCGTTACAGTTTGCCGGCTTCTTTGTACATCACATGCTTTCGCAGAACCGGATCGTACTTCTTGAGCGAAATCCGTTCCTTGCTGTTGTTCTTGTTCTTCTGCGTGAAGTAGCAGTGGTTGCTTTCGCTGCTGACGAGCTTGATGATGTGCCGCGCTTCTTTACCCTTCGCCATGACCCAATCTCCGCTAAGTATGAATACCGAATGGCACATCTTACGTTTCGAGCAATCGCCGTCAATGCGCCGGGGTCGGTTACTTCCCGGCCTTTTGGAAGTACTCTTTCGATTCCTTGACGGTCGGCTTGATCGTCGCTTGGCCGGGCTTCCAGTCGGCGGGGCAGACTTCGCCGTGCTTTTCGAAGAACTGCAAGGCATCCAGGACGCGGATCGCTTCGTCGACGCTGCGGCCGAGTGGCAAATCGTTAATGGTGATGTGCCGCACGACGCCGGCGAGGTCGATCAGGAACAGCCCGCGGAGTGCCACGCCGCCATCCAGGAGCACGTCGTAATCTTTGCTGATCTGCTTCGTGAGGTCGGCAACCAACGGGTAATTCAATCGGCCAATGCCACCCTCGGCACGCGACGTTTTGATCCAGGCCAAGTGGCTGAATTGGCTATCGACCGACACGCCCAGGATTTCGCAGTTGCGACTGTGGAAATCGGCGATGCGGTCGCTGAACGCGATGATTTCCGTCGGGCAGACGAACGTGAAATCGAGCGGGTAGAAGAACAGCACGACGTACTGTTTGCCGCGATAATCCGACAGGCTGACGGTTTTGAAATCTTCGTTGACGACCGCGGTGGCCGTGAATGGGGGAGCTTCTTTTTGAACGCGAACGGCCATCGGTGAATCCTCATGTGGAGTGTGAATGCGGATAGTATTTCTAGGTGGCAACAGTAAAAGGAACCAGCACGCGGGCAAAAAAACGAACCGTGCGACACGTCGCACGGTTCGAGATGGTCGGCGTTCGAGCAACGATTATTCGTCGGCATTGACGGGGTTGCCGTCGGAGCGGGACGCAAGGCGAAGCATCGTGGACATGCTAATTGTGCTCTTCAAAGATCGGATCGAGCCATCGCCGAGGCCCACGTTACAGACGCCCGTGTGGAACGAATACAGTTCGCCCTGGTTGTAGCAATTCACCGTGCAGGCACCCGTGAGGTGGGCGGCCGTACTGACTTTGCCCGCCGGTGCGACGCCGGGCGTGATCGGCCCGCGCGTTCCCGCACAGACAATATCATCGGAGGAGTGTGCCCAAGGGCCGTTCATGTACGTCATTTGATTCAGATACACCTTACCGCCCGACCAACCGCCGGGGCGAGCCGCTTGTTCGCCGAGCATTAGCGTATTGCTGAGGCCATCGGTGACGGCGAGAAGTTGCGTCCGCGTGTTACCGGATAGCACCGCACGATACCCGTCCGTACCGGGGTCGGCCAACCCGAGTGCCAGCCATACGGCCGCGTTGTTGTTCGACCGCGTGACGGCCATATAGTCGCTCGTGGTCGGCACCCAGCCCGTGCCGTAAGTCGCTTGTTCGGAAGCCGATAACAGGCTGAGATCGACGGTGTGCTGCGTGGGCGTACTCGGACATTCGAAGGTCGGAATGCGAAGAATGACCGAGGGACGATTCGCGATGTCGTACCAATCGGCCTTCAAGTTGTAACCGCCCGCCGACGCGGTGAGTACGTTCGCTTGTTCGATGAATGGCAAGATGATGCCGCGAAAACTCTGTTTGGCATAATCGGAACCATTGAGACCCGTCGTGCCAGGCTTTTGGAATTCGCTAGCTAACGCCCGTGCTAATGGAAGCGCTGTCGTGAGTACCCCCGAGAACTGCACGCTCGCCGGTGGCAACGACCCGTATGCACTCTCGTAGTTGTGGATGGCGAGTCCCAACTGTTTCATATTGTTTTGGCACTTCAGTCGCGCAGCCGCTTCGCGTACTTTCTGCACGGCAGGAAGAAGCAATCCAATGAGGATCGCGATGATTGCAATTACGACGAGGAGTTCGATGAGCGTAAACCCACGGCGCGAAGACACAGGAATGCGATGCATGAATGGGCACCTGCAAAAAGTACGACGAACAGAGTCAAATACTTTGACCCGAAAAAGTGGAGA
>JAYSYI010000147.1:0-2097 GCA_043727665.1 Limnoglobus sp.
GCGAAGATCAATCCGTACCTTCGCCCGCTGTTCGATTCGCTCAACGACATCATGGAACCCGAGCAAGTGCGGCGTTACATGGAGAACGACATTATCGAGATCGCACCGCTGGCGTACATGCGTGGCCGCACGCTGAATAACGCCTGCATCATCATGGACGAAGGCCAGAACGCATCGGTTTCGCAGATGAAAATGTTCCTGACGCGAATGGGCACGAATTCCAAAGTCGTCGTCACCGGCGACATGACGCAAGTCGACTTGCCAAACACGATCAAGAGCGGGCTGTCCGATGCCGTGCTACGGCTCAAGGATGTCGAAGGTTTGGCCGTCGTCCACCTCGACGATGGCGACATCGTGCGGAACCCGATCGTGCAGCGAATCGTACTCGCATACGAAGCCGACCCCGGCCGTCAGCGACGGTCGTAAATCGCCGAAATCTCGCTCCCATAGTCGACGTATGCGCTAAAACAAAGCCTACGGACGAACAGACGTTGTTTCCGTTCCGTATTCGTTGCGAGTTTGGGTTGGCAAATCTCTTTTGGGTAAATTGTAAAGTTCTGCAAGCAATGGGGGAGTCACGTAATGGACATTGCGGCGGCATCGATCGCGAAGCCTAACACGATCGGATGGCGGTTGGAAAATACCTACTCGCGGCTGTCGGAGGCTCTTTTCGCTTCCGCCGAACCGGCCAAGGTGCGGGAACCGCGGGTCGCGATTCTGAACCAGCGGCTGGCAGCCGAACTTGGACTGAATCTCGGTGCGATCACACCGGGGGATGCCGCGGCCCTGTTCGCTGGCCAGGCGCTTCCATTCGACTCCCGGCCGATCGCGCAAGCGTACGCTGGGCACCAGTACGGCGGTTTCGCGATGCTCGGGGATGGCCGTGCCATCCTGCTGGGCGAGCACCGGACGCCGGACGGCCGACTTGTGGACATTCAATTAAAGGGGCCGGGGCGGACGCGGTTTTCCCGCGGGGGCGATGGTCGAGCCGCACTCGGACCGATGCTTCGCGAATACATTATCAGCGAGGCGATGGCCGCCCTCGGCATCCCCACCACGCGCAGTTTGGCAGTGGTCACCACCGGCGAAGCGGTCTACCGGGCCTCCGCGTTGAGAGGGGCGGTTCTGACACGTGTGGCCGCCAGCCATATCCGAGTCGGCACGTTCGAGTATGCGGCTCGTCGAGATGAATCGACCCTGCGGGCGTTGGCCGACTACACGATTGCCCGACATTACCCGGAATTAACTGACGCCCCGCACAAGTATCTGGAGTTTCTCCGCGCGGTCGCGGACCGCCAAGCCTCCCTCGTCGCCCACTGGCAACTCGTCGGGTTTATCCACGGGGTGATGAACACCGACAACGTGGCCATCTCCGGGGAGACGATCGATTACGGCCCGTGTGCCTTCATGAACGCTTACGACCCAGACACAGTTTTCAGCTCGATCGACAGCGGCGGCCGCTATGCCTATGGCAACCAACCCCACATCGCGCAGTGGAATCTAGCCCGATTCGCCGAGGCACTATTACCGTTTGTGAACCCCGATCAAGATCAGGCAATTGCGGCAGCCACCGAGGTACTCGAAAACTTCCCCCTACGCTTCGAAGGGTACTGGCTCGCCGGAATGCGGAAGAAGTTAGGGCTACAGACCGACGAGGCCGGGGACGCCGAACTGGTCCGAGCGCTGCTCGACTGGATGCACAAGATACGCGCCGACTTTACGAACACGTTCCGCGATCTATCGGCCGGGCCATCACTTACCGGCGTCCAGTTTACGGATCCATCCTTCCAGGCGTGGTACGAACGATGGCAGAATCGGCGAAGTCGAGACGGTCAGACGCCCACCTCGGCGTATGCTCTCATGCAGGCGGTCAATCCCGCTGTCATCCCGCGAAATCACCGGGTGGAAGAGGCACTGTCTGCTGCCGAGGAAAACGACGACTTGTCGGTAATGCACCGGTTGCTGGCAGCGTTGGCGTCGCCGTATGAAATGATTGCGGATCGACCGGCAGAGTTCCGAGATCTGCCCGCTGACGAAGCAGGCTACCGGACATTTTGTGGAACGTAGAAAAAACGTAGAAAACTGGCTGTTTGCGAA
>JAYSYI010000148.1:0-6538 GCA_043727665.1 Limnoglobus sp.
GACGACAATAAGATTCGTCAACTTTTGAATATCCAATGTGCTTCGGATGACGGCATAGACATTCTATCACTTATGGGTGAAAAACTATTCCCCGCATACATCCGTATTCTGGAAAACAGGAATTCCACTCCACAAGAAGTTGTCAGCATTCTGTTTCGTGTAAAAAGGACTCACATAGATCGTCGCATGTTCATACTCGCATCACTGAATAAACTCGTTGATCCGGAGCCAGAAATTCGAATGTTTGCTCTCAAGCTTCTTGGCGTGATTGGTACAGAGCAAGAAATCGGCCCAATTATTGTCATGCTATCCGACGAAGAGAATGAAGTCTCGTATGCTGCCGCGGTCGCTCTCGCTGCCATCGGTAACGAGCGAACGGTGATCGCGTTCGATCTCTGGATTAAGTCGCCGAGTAACAAAGCCAAAGTGTCGAAACTCAAGGATATGAAGCAATGCCGCGAGGAGTTGAGGGTACGCCTCGACAAAGAGAAAGCAATGAAAATTAAGCCGTAGCTTTCCATTTGTAGAGTGCTTCTAAACCGAATGAGAATTTACTATTTTTATGCTTTCACTGTCTGCAATTTCACTGATGGCCTTGCACACTAACAAGTCCGATCCGGGCAACACCCGAGCTTACACATACGATGAAATTGTCATGCTATTGGTGACCGGCATAGATGATCTCCGTGATAATGGTGGCAGAAGCGAAGCTTAAGATTATGGGAGATCTCGCATTTCCTGCATATGAAAGATTATTGAACAGCAAGGATCCCTATTTTCACCGGACGATCATTTCATTTGACTTGCTCTATCGCTTGGAGTGCGACAGAAGTCGCTTTTTGGAGGCAACGATCGGCCATCTCCAGCATAAACATTTTGGTGTCAGAATATATGCTGTCAATTTACTTGAGAAGATCGGTAGTACAAAGGATGCTACGCCACTCATCGCATTACTGAGCGATCCTCATGTGTACCGTGACGCACTCAGAACCTTGCTGATTATTGGCGACAAGCGTACGGTTACCGCTCTCAGGATTTTGATCGACAATCCCGAGTATCAGCAGCGAAAGTATATTCTCGATGCGACGATCAAGACTCGCGACGCACTCCAGATTCGCTTGGACAAGGAAAAGTCAGCAGAGCTTAAGCCGTGACATGTTATTCAACGTTTTTGTTAGAAGCATGATTGCCGAAGTCTTCGGGACAGGACAGTTTGTCGTGAGCACAATTGGCGATTTCGTTTGGCTCGATGCCAATCACAATGGCTTCCAAGATGTCGGCGAAATCGGCGTCTCCGGCGTCTCCGGCGTCTCCGGCGAACTGTACGATGCGCCCGCAGGCGTTCGCGGACCGCTACTCAAAACGACGACGACCGATAGCACGGGGCACTATCAATTCAGCGACTTTCCGCTCGGCGAGTTCTTGCAGATTCGTTTCGTGAATCCCAACCCCGGCTCGCTCGGGTTGACGTGGCACGAATACTTTGACCTCACGAACAGCGACCCGAACCCCGAAACGGGCTGGGTCGAAGCATTTGCAGTCCAGACAGGCGATTCGGTCAATACGATCGATGCGAGGTTCTACCAATCATCCACAACGTTCACGCTTGCGGTCTGGTTGGAGACGACATCGGAGCCGGTCATCGTTTCGCAGAACAACGTCGATACGACCTATGCCGCCGTCATACCGGAAAATCAGATCGAAGGCGAAGATCTCATCGTGCATCGCGACGGAAACTTGTCGCAAGGCCTCACCGTCCATTTGGGCTATAGTGGGGCCGCAAACATTGATTACGACTACTATCTCACTCGCAACGATGTGTTGGTCGATGCTTCGACGCTAACGTTCGCCCCCGGCGAGAACCGTATCTCGCTCAAAGTCGTGCCCGTCAACGACCACACCCCAGAGCCAGACGAAAACGCCGTCATCGGCGTCGCAACAGGCATCGGCTACCTGCCAGGAAATCCGGGAGCGAAGGCGTTCCTGATCGTAGCAAACATCGCACCGACGAAAATTACAGTCAATGAAGTCAAAAAGAGATCGGATGGCATAGCAACTGGACTTCAACTCGGACGCTGGGGAGCGTTCTTTTGGCCAGTAACATTTACTTTAGAACAGAAATCACACGAGAAAAATGGTGGCCTCATTCTACAGCATGTTAACTCCTGTTGCGAACCATCGCGAGGATTCGGCAACGCGGCAAACTCCTCGGTGGTCATCAGTTTGTTTGCGATCGCAGACATCTTGGCTCCCTCGTTACTTTGCCACTGTGACCCATTTTTGTGACTTCGCCGAATCGAGGATCGCGTCGAGAATTTGCTGCGTTTCGAGGGCGTCGCGGAAGGTGGGGCCTTGCGGCGTTCCCGTTTCCAACCCCTTGATGAAGTCGGCCACCTGGTGCGTGAAACTCGTATCGTAGCCGACCGCCAATCCGGGCACCCACCATTTATCCATGTATGGATGTTCGCCGCCATTATCCGTGACGTGGATGCTCGACCATGCACGAAGTTTGCTTTCCGTCTTATAGTCGAAGATTTGCAAGCGATGGAGATCGTGAAGATCCCAACTGATACTCATGTCTTCGCCGTTGATTTCGAATGTGTATTGCGCTTTGTGGCCGCGGGCGTAACGGGTGCTCTCGAAGTTCGCGAGGCTGCCGTTCGCGAATTTGCCCATGAAAATACAGGCATCGTCGATCTCGACTTTCTCGACCTTGCCGGTGAGGGTGTGCATCCGCTCTTTGACGAAGGTTTCGGTCATGCAACATACGGTATCGAGGCGGCCGTTGAGCCAGATTGCGGTGTCGATGCAGTGCGCGAGCAAGTCGCCGCTGACGCCGCTACCGGCGGCAGCCGCATCGAGCCGCCATAGCCCTTGTCCGCCCTGGGGCAGATCGCTTTTGATCGTCCAATCTTGCAGGAACTTCGCGCGATAATGGAAGATTTTCCCGAGGCGGCCTTCTTCGATGAGCTTTTTCGCCAGCGAAACGGCGGGGATGCGACGGTAGTTGTACCACACCATGTTGGCGACTTTCGCCTTCTCCACCGCATCGACCATGATTTGGCCCTCGACCGCGTTCATCGCCAACGGCTTCTCGCACAGGATCATCTTCCCGGCAGCAGCCGCGGCTAATGCGATTTCCTTGTGCAAGTTGTTCGGCGTGCAAATATCGACGACGTCGATATCCTTCCGCTCGACGAGTTTCCGCCAGTCGGTCTCGACGCTTTCGTAGCCCCATTGCTCGGCAAACGGCTTAACGAGATCGGCATTCCGCGCACACGCTGCCTGCAACACGACCTGATGTTCCGACGGGAAAAACTGCCCGACCTGCTTGTACGCATTACTGTGCGCCCGGCCCATGAAGCCATAGCCGATCATACCGACGCGGAGAGGTTTCCGAGACATCTTGCGAAACTCCATGATTATGAGGCATGACAGGATCCGATCAATGAGTTATACGAGATTGCAAACTCATCGTATCTCGTGAAATATGGTACAACGGCAGCATGCGCGTTCTGTTTGGCAAGACGAGTTGGTTTCTGCGTTCCCTGCGCAAATTCGATGCGGCTTTGCCCAGGTTTTCGCATCTTGCGAAACCTGTTCATCCTGTCTTGGGGCGCTATTTCTTGGCCTTCAAGCCGTTCAGGTGTGCGTTGCCGACGTCCCACATGTAGTGCGAAATTTCGTACTTCTCGACGGCGGGCGTCAGGTGTTCGCGAACCTTCTTCGGGTCGCCTTCGGCTTCGTACCAGAGTGCCACGTAAAGGTTCGCGTAGAATCGGGCTTCGATACCCGCCTCGGACTTCGCGTTCACTTTCTCGGCGGCGGCCAGCACATCCTCGGGTTTGAGCTTGCCTGCGTATAGCTTCTGAATCTCGGCCATCGGTACGCGGGTATCTTGCGTCACGTCAATGAGTTCCTTCATCGCCTTGTCTTTGCCAATCACTTTGACGTTGCACAAGTAGTGCCAGACTGCGTTCTCGACGTCTTGCGGATTGACGGTCTTGTGCGTCTCGAACTGCTTGACGCCGTCCTTGTATCGCTCGGCGTAATAGAGCGCGATGCCACGCCGCCAATGTTCCGGCGCGAACTTCGGGTTGGCCTCGAGGAAGGTGTCGAAGTCCGCAATCGACTCTTTGAACAACCCGAGTTTGAGGTTGGCATCGCCGCGCCGATCGTACGCTGCCATCAGTTTCGGTTCGAGCGCAATCGCCGCCGTGAACGCCTTCACGGCACCCGCATTGTCGCGTTTCTTCAGCAAGGCATCGCCACGGGTAAACTCCGACTTCGCGCTCGGTTCCTCCGCCAGCGCCGGCATCGCCAACAGCATCACAAACAGCATTCGCATTGCAGTGTCCTCGTGTGAAAAATCTTAAAAATCGGCACAGACGTACTTTACTCGCGGTACGCAGTGGATTAACATTCCAAACATCTCTCCCTTTCTATCGAGCGATCCTATGAACTGGCTCAATTCGTTTCGTCGTCAGAACGGCATCCCCAAGACCACATTGCGCGTCGAGGCGATGGAAGATCGCACGGTGCCGACGATTGTCATCACGGGTACGCCGGGCAATGACACCGTTACGTCGAAGTTCTTTTTCGATGCAACCGCCGGGCAGTATCGCGGCGAGATTTCGCTGAATGGTGCGGTCGTCAGCAGTTTCCTCAGCACGCTGTATACGTCCCCTGCGCCGAGCATTTTTCTACTCGAACCGCTCGAAGTCGACACGCTTGGCGGGAACGACAAAGTCGACCTGTCGGCATTGCGCGATCCGGAATTCGGGTATGCCCCGATTATCGTTCACGGCGGCAAGGGCAACGACACGATTATCGGCAGCTATGGCCACGACCGCCTTTACGGCGATGAGGGCGCGGACAGCCTGAATGGCGGCGTCGACGAGGATCAATTGTTCGGCGATGAAAACGATGTGTCGTTCGTCGGTGGTGGCGGGACCGACCTGCTGACGCTCGAAAACTATAGCGGTTTGTTACGCGTGACCGACAAGTTCATCAACATGAACGGGAACAAGCTGACGACGGCGAGCGGCAAGTTCGCCCAGATTGCGGCACTGAATATCACTGGTTCCAACGGCCCGGATACCTTCGATCTCGATCAGTTTCCGAGTTTCCTCGTCAACGTCGACGGCAAAGGTGGCGATGATATTATCCGGGTGAATGCGAATCGGGGCATCATTCAGGGCGGTGATGGCAACGACACAATCGTCAGCACGATGACGAATTATTCCGGCGAAGTGACGATTCTCGGCGGCAACGGTAACGACACGATTCGCGTAAGTTCGCGCGTGGCGAGCATCGACGGCGGCGCGGGCGACGACATCATCGACGGTCGCAATATCCAAACGAATAATGGCGGCTTGTATGCGTTAGGCGGAAGCGGAAACGACACGATCACCGGCAGTACGACGAGCGACGCTCTTTACGGCGGCGATGGCAACGACACGATCGTTGGCGGGTTGGGCAACGATCTCCTCTCGGGAGACGCGGGCGTCGATTCGCTGAATGCGGGCGATGGCGACGACCAACTCTTCGGCGATGGCAACGACACGCGACTGCTCGCCGGCACCGGGAACGACACGTTGACCGTTACCGATCTTAGCGGCAACATTACCGCAACGAACTCCCTCATCCGCATCAATAACCGACGCGTGTCGATTGCCGATACCGAGACGCTCTCGCTTTCGGGTGCGGCCACGAACGACACGATCGATGCGTCGGGCTTCGTGGGAATCGTGGGCATCGATGGCGGCGACGGCAACGATACGCTCATCACCAACGATCTGGGCAGCTACTTGTCCGGCGGGAATGGCAACGACAAACTCTTCGGCGGCAAAGGCAACGACACTCTCGATGGCGGCGCGGGCGCAGATCGAATGACGGGGAACGCCGGCGACGATTTGTTCTACACCGATCTCGCGGATACGCTAATCGCGGCGGGTGCCGGTTTCGACACCGTTTCATTGTCGGACAGCGGCAAGAATATCGTACTGACTGACACCCTGCTGACAGTCGATGGCAAACTCTATCCGCGACCGAATGCCGAAGCGGTTTACTACTTCATGAGCGGGACAGCGGGAGACGACACGTTCGATGCCACCGCGTACTCACAGCGGGCTAATTATTACGGCCTCGAAGGTAACGACTTTATTCGTACCGGTATCGGTGCAGATTACGTCAACGGTGGCGAAGGGAACAACACGATCTTCACTGGCGAGGGCGACGACTACATCGAGACGTTCTCGGGTAACGATGTTATCGATGCCGGGAACGGCGATAACGGGGTCAATGCGGGCGAAGGAAATAACACGATTACTAGCGGTGTGGGCATCGACTACATCCGCGTCGGCGATGGTGATAACACGATCTCCACCGGCGCGGGCGACGATAATGTTTTAACGGGCAACGGCAACAACAATATTAACGCGGGAGCGGGAGACGACATCGTCTTCGCAGGGACTGGCAACGACACGCTGCTCGGCGGCGACGGCAACGACAACCTCTACGGAAACGATGGCAACGA
>JAYSYI010000149.1:0-2090 GCA_043727665.1 Limnoglobus sp.
TCGTCGTCGATCAGCACGTCGTCGAACCGCAACTGAACGATTTACTGGCGTTTATCTCCGCCTCGCAACAGATTGCACGCCGTCCGGTGGCGGTTGTTGCGTCGGCAGATAGTCCGAAACCCGTTGGCCTTGAACCGCTATTACTCCGGCTCGCCGCTTTGATTGCTGCGACGGAAAGCATCGATATACCCGTTCCTGCACCGCTCATTCTCGACCGTCGCAAGCCGAAGGAAGACACGGACCGTGATCGGAAACTCAACACCGACGACCGCGAGAAGATTTTCCGCCAAATCTACGAAGGGCGGCTCGCACGCACGATGCGAATCACCGATGCGGCGAACATCGTCATCAACCCGCAACTGCGTTCTCGGCTCGATTTACGCCTGCCACAGCTGACTTTGGCCGCAATTGTTGCCGAATACAACCCAACGCTGGAATCCGCACCGTCGATGATACGAAATCTGTCGAGCTACACGCAACTGATTCGCAATCAGGTCGATATCGATCCCAGTGCGATGAAAGTGCCGCTTGAATCGCTGAACAAGCTCATCGCGCAACTCGAAACGGCTTTGACACCGGAACTGATGAAGAAATTCGATGCGATTCGCCTGAAGATGGACCCCACGGAACTGGAGATCGCACGCACGCCGAGCCTTGAGCCGTTCGCGCGGGCGAAAATTGCGAAGCAAGTGAAGCCATATTCGGGTGTCACGTTGATCGATGAGCCGTACTCGAGCTATGCCCTCGAAAACGACTTGAAAGTGCTGTTCGCCGACCCGACGCAGATGCCACGCGACCCCGCCGAAAAGAAAGCCGCTGCGAAACTGGCGATCGACTGGTTGCGGAAACTGGCGCTAGGCGAACTTCCTGGCTACGACATCAAAACCGCTGAGACGGCGTTCGTTCAATCGCTGGCGAACGACGATCTTGCAGAGGCAGCAGCGGAGTCTTTGGCACGGATCCCGAGTTCGACCGCACAGCAAGAACTCGTGAAAGTTGCCGCCAACGCGACACGCCCCGCAAGCCTTCGTGTGAAAGCCGCCGAAGCTGCGATCCAACACGTGCAGTCCTATAGCAAGCTGACTTCCGAGCCGATCATTCAGCAGGTTCTGGTTCAGTTGGCAGCCGAACCGGCACCCGAGATCAAAGCGAAACTGGCCGTCGTTTATTCGCTAATTACGACCGCACCGAATCAGCTTGCGAAGAAGATTCAGGCGTTCACCATACCGGTGCCAATCGCGAAAGAAGCCACGCCGCCGCCCCTGAAGGAAGGCGAAACACCGCCTGCCGATAAGCCGAAAAACTGATTTTTCGCCTCTCATTGTCGACGTAAGTCCGAATTGCGAACGCTCCAAAACCGTGTTTTGGGGTGTTTTTTTGCTTTTTGAGACCTCAAAAATTGTGTTTTTGATCGCAATCCACTGATCTGTCTTCCGTATCTTGATCTCGCGTCTTGGTTTATGTCGAATGCTGTCATTCGGACAATCGACGTAAATACCGAACGAATGCGACCAAAAATCGACCGGACGCGCCTTTTTGATGTCATGGCGCGCCTTTTTGATGTCGTTGCGCGCCTTTTTGATGTCACTCCGTAAGCGATGCGAATTCCGACTTACGTCATATCGTCGAAAGCATTTTGACTCTGATTTTACGTGTGGGTGATGCTTTCGCAGATTTTGTGGCGGTTTTTTGCGCAAGTCGTCGGCGGAAAGTTTGTTCTGGTGCAACGGGTGATTGACGTGTTGCCGAAACGAGGATGGTTCTCATGATTGATAATCGCAAACCGGCTACGAAATTCGGCCAACCTTCGCTCGCCGAACTGACCAAACGCCACGTCGCAACCCGTTGCCAATCGACGGAATCCGAGACGGATACGCAAGTCGAGCCATACGAAGTCGTATCGGGCTTTATGGCCGACCTGCAAACGACCTGGTCCGAAGCCAACCTGGTCAATTGCTCGTTTGGCATCACGGAAAAGATCGCCGCACCCGCAGACTGGTCGAGCTACGTTCGCCGACTGCCGCCCACGAACTACCTCACGCTGAATCTGGGGCACTTCCCACAGCAAGTGTCCGATCTCGCGAGTCTCA
>JAYSYI010000150.1:0-6509 GCA_043727665.1 Limnoglobus sp.
AAGTCTGCGTTTCGGCGAATTTCGGAGTTCGGTGTCACGAGGCTGTTGTATCCGTATCAGCAATAAGACGATCCAAACGGCGGTACCTAACGGCACCTAACGTGCCGAAGATCGTAGGTTAGACGTACGGTTATGGCAAATATGCACGGGCGGAGTGGCATGATACCCCCAACGGAAACGGAATCGGTTCGCCACAGCCGATTCTTCGATGCCCTGACACGCAGCGGCCTCGTGACCGCGACGGCGCTCGAAACGCTTGCGGAATCGACCTCAACCGCCGGAGAACAGGCGGAACGGCTCGTGGCCAGTGGCCAACTCAGTCGATTTCAAGCCGACAAATTACTTCGCGGGCAGTGGCAGGGTTTGTTGCTCGGCACGTATCGTATTTTGTCGCCGCTCGGCCGTGGTGGCATGGGCATCGTCTATTTGGCGAAGAGCGTTTCTCCGTTGGGTTCCACGACTGCGAAGCCACTTGTGGCCCTAAAAATCCTCGCGCCGAAAAAGGCACGGGACGATTCGCGGACGCGGATTCGCTTCGAGCGCGAGATGGCGATTGGCCGCATTATCCCCGCACACCCGCACATTGCGACGGTGTTCGACACGGGCGAAGTGAAGGGCATCGCGTTCATCGCCATGGAATACGTCACCGGTTCGACGGTCAAAGAAGTCGTGGAAAAGAACGGGCCGCTGAGCGTTTCCCATGCCGCCCGACTGTTTCGCGATATCGCGGGCGCGTTGCAAGTTTCGCACAATGCCGGGCTGATACACCGGGACTTGAAGCCTTCGAATGTGATGATCGCTGCCGACGGGACCGCGAAACTGCTCGATTTCGGCTTCGCACTCCGCATCGGCGAGCCGTTACCGAGCGACCCGACGATCCTCGGCGGGCCGGGTTATGTGCTGGGCACGATGGACTACATCGCCCCGGAGCAGGCGATCGATTCGACGGCCGTGACACCGCAATCGGATCTGTATTCGCTCGGCGCAACGCTCTATTACGCGCTCTCCGGGTGCCCGCCATTTCCGGGTGGAACGTCGAACCAGAAACTCCGCTGGCACCGCACGGAAACGCCACACCCGCTGCGCGCGATCTGTCCGGGATTGCCAAAAGAGATTGCGGACATCGTCGAGCGATTGATGTCCAAGCGGCCCGAAGATCGTTACGCCGACGCAACGGAAGTGTACGCGGTGCTCAATAAACATGCCGTCGATCTGCGCGTCGAAGTGGCAACAAAAGAACCGCCACCGCCAGTCCCCGTTGCACCCTCAGAGATCGACGACGATTGGGCCGAAGACGACGAAATCGACGAACCACCTGTTCTGAAAACGCTGCCGTTCGACTGGGACCACCCACCGCAGTGGGTGTGGTATCCGGCCATAGGCGTGATGATTCTCATGGGCATCACCGCCGGATTCCTCGCGCGAATCATCTTGCGTTGATTCCGTTCCGCATTCCGAATTCCCAACTCCGAATTCGAAACTCCGAATTACTCCGGAGTTGAGCCTTTGATGTTCTTGAGTTCGGCGCGGATAAGCGGAATGAACTCGAGTTGCCCCGGCATTTGCACGAATTGCAGCTTACCCGTGACTTCGACCCAACTGTGGTCCTTAAAAGAGTTCAACGAGGCATCGGTAATAATCCGTGCTTTTAGCGGGATTGTGTCAGCGGCGCAGCAGGTCATTTTCAGACGGTAAAGCGTGCATTCGCGGTCGCCGACGCGGCGGAGTTGGCCTTTGATTGTCACCGTCTGCCCTTGCAGGGCTTCGCGTTTGTCCGCATCGTTCGCGGAGTCGCTGAGTTCGGCGAAATCGAAACGGCCCCCGCCTTGCTTGTCGGCGACGTCACGAACGTCCCCAATACCCGATTCCTTGCCAAGAAGCCTATCTGCACCGGCGGCGCTGAAACTCTGGTTCGGCAACCCGAGGAAAAACAGCACCACGGGGAACATAAGCACAATCGCACGCCAGAACACGCCGCCATGTTCGTGATCGTCGTGCGAATGATCGTGGCTCGCCGCTTTCACCGGCTCGTGCTTGCAGTTTTCATCGTGAACGTGCCCATGATCGTGATGGGCATGGTCGTGTGCCCCCGTCGTTTGCCAAAGTGCAATCGCCCGGATCGCAGTCAGCACCAATAACACGCTGCCGCTAATCAGCACCCAGATATGAAACGGCTCCGCAAGGATGTAACTCAGCATCCCCTTGCGTTGCATGACAACGCTCATCCCGCCGAGGATGATCGCCACCACACTGAACGAACCGCAGATGCCGATGGTGAAGAGATTTTCGAGATTCTCATCGCCATGATCGTGTGCATGATCGTGATCGTGCGTGTGGCCGCCATGATCGTGTTGTTTCAGTTCGATGGCCATGACTTTGCTCCGTTGGAATTACTTCGCGACGATGGCTGCGGTGCTGGGTAGCTTCGGTGCGTAGAACGTGTGAACCAGCATCGAGTAAATACCGACTTGGACGACGACGCACGTGACGATGACGAGGATCAGCTTCGTTTTGAACACCCGCGTGTACATTAACAACAATTTCAGATCGAGCATCGGCCCGAGCACGAGGAACGCGAGTTTGGCCGAGAGTTGCATCTTCGTGAAACTCGCCGCAACGAACGCATCCGCTTCGCTGCACAAGCACATCAGCACCGCCATGAGCATCATCAGCGGGATCGCGAGGTACGGCTGTTCGTTCGAGATGCGTTCGATTTCGCCCGGTTCGATCATCATTTTAATGATCGCGGCCAGGATCGCACCGAGGATCAGGAACACCGTAATATCCATGAAGTCGTGGAGTGCGGTCGAGGAGATGTTCGCCAGACGCTTCATCAGCGGCTTCGGTTTGTCTGCGATTGTAATCTCGTCATTGTCCGCCATCGGCAGCGTCGAAGACTTCGGAGCCGCCAGCGATGTCAGCAGTTTCGTACCGTGTTTGCGGTAATACACATTCACGATTAAGCCGGTGATCGTCGCCACGACGAAGCCCATGCCCGCCCGCAGAATCACCATGTCCCAGCCAATTTTGTGACGGTCGAATGCGACGTACGTGCTCAGCAGCACGACGAGGTTCACGATGGGGCCGGCAAGCATATACGTGATACAGCACGATAGCGGCACGCCCTTGCGGAGCAATCGCCGCATCACGACGACGATGCCGCATTCGCACATCGGGAACACCAACCCGAGCAACCCGCCAATAATCACCGCAGGCAACGCGCCCTTCGGCATAAACCGCGTCACCATCTGCTGTGGCAAAAGCTCTTCGAGCACCCCCGCAACCAGCGCACCGAGCACGATGAACGGCAACGCTTCCCAGAGGATCGACTGAAACGTCAGGATGAAGTCGAGTATTTGTGCAATCACGGCGGAAACCGGTGAGTGTAGGGCAAACGAACAGCCGCCCCGTAATGTTACGAAACCGGACTACAAACCGTTCGCAGAAAGCATTTTCATTCGCGAAAGTCTCGTGAATCCGAACGTTTCCGTTTGCGAGACTTACGACGCGGCGGAACGACGAGCGTGGTTTCATGCTTATCCCACATAAGAATCACAGAAATGAAATCCTCGTCGAGCCAATCCTCGGGCAAGTTCACTGCGTCATCGGATTCCACTCGATAGAAAAAAGAGAAAATCTCGTGGCCTTCGGTGAACTTTTCAGGCAAACGCTGCCGCCCACACAAGTCTTCGTGCGAATGTGTCATCCGTGCGATTTCGGCCGTAACGGAATCTTTGGCTTTACTCGTACGGGCTTTGTCGATCTTTTTAACCATCTTCCTCATGAAGTCGTCGGGTATGTCCGGATCCGGACAGAGGAGAACTAGAATGATCGGCGAACGCAGGTCTTCACCCGGTTCATAATCGACGATCCATGCCGTCGTTCGTTCGCCGTCCTCAAGAACTTCGTTCCGCCAACCATCGCTCGTATCAACGATCCATTTCGATAACACGACGAGAAAGACAACCAAAAGAATCAATCCGATCACAATCCATATGCAACTGGGCATGGAAGCCTCCGTTATGAAAGATCCCATTCTCGGCGAGCGGGGGAGGTAACTCGGCTTACACTACCGCTCGCCTTAGCCTCACATTGTCTCAGCATTCGCACGAGATGCCGTGGGCGGTTTTGCGACCGCGTAAGGTGGCGTACAGGAATGTCGCGAAGAAACAGGCAACGCTGAGGATGATGATCGTCCCTGATGGCCGTAGCGGGATCGAGCGGCCGTCGGCGAGTGGAATTTCATACTGGCTGATGCGGTATCCGATGAGGCCGCAACCGAGGTTGATACTGAGCGTTAGCAAGAACATCTGGCGTAAATTTCGTGCGCAGTTCGCAGCGGCGGCGGCGGGCACGACGAGGAGCGCGTTGATTAGCAGCACGCCGACTGCCTTGATCGACAGATTCACAACGAGTGCGAGCAAGATAATGAACAGGTAATTGTTTAACCGCACCGATACCCGCCGCGAACGTGCCAAGCTCGGGTTGAAACTCGCGAACATCAACGAGTTGAACCGAAGCAACAAAAACGCAACAGTGACGATGGTAAGAATCAACAGGAACAGCAAGTCAGCTGGCGTGGCATATACCGGCGAGCCGAACAGGAATTGCTCCGGATCGAAACGAACGCGCTTGGAGAGTTCGGGAAGTAACATCGCGCCGAAACCGACGGCGAGCGCGAAAAACACGCCGATGAGCGAATCGGCAGACAAGCTCGTGCGTTCGCGGAAGAACGCGATCGCCGTACCGGTAATCGCCCCGAACGCGACCATCACGACGGGAATCACCCATTGCAGCGGGGAGCTATCGAGTGCGGTGAGACGCGGATTCAAGATCAGGATCGTCAGCACGCCGAGAGCGGCCCCGGCGAACGCGGTATGCGCCATCGCATCGCTGAAGAACGCCATGCGGTTGCCAACAACGAGCGAGCCAACCAACCCGCACACGATACTCACGAGCGTAATCGCGATGACCGCTTTCACGTCCCAAATCGGGACATCGAGGCCATTCGCAAGGTTTTCGATGAGAGTCTGAAATGCGTCGATCACGCGACCGCCCCGTTTTCGGGTGAGTTTCGTCCACTAAAGTGTGTTGTACGACTTTGTATAAACAAAGGATCGAGTGACTGTCCAGAGTCGGTCACCGAATCGTGCTTCGTGTGACGATGCGGGTGGCTTGCTCGTCTTTGAGGCGGATATCGCCGCTTTGCAATCGGGCCGTCATGCGGGCGTCGCCCGCTTTTGTTGCTTCGACTTCCACGCTAAACGTGGCGGTTGCACCGGCGGCGAATTCTTCGATCGTGGAAAACGCAAACTCGCGGCCGACGATCTTCGCGTTGTCGCGGTTCGGCCCACTGCCACGCACCGGTTGCAATTCTTCGCTCGATTCGGCCACCACCATCACGTTCTTGGCGGGGCCGGTGCCGCGATTCCGAACTGTAATCCGGTACGTGGCTTTTCCACCCACGGTAATTGGCCCAACGGGGTCGGCATGTTCGATGCTCAACACCGGCTGGCCGACGACAGCAACGGGCGTGCTGGCCCGCGCATCATTCACGCGGCCCCCGCCGCCAAGTTCCGCACCCGCCGATGCCGTGATCGTCTGCCGATCCGCCAATCGATCTCCCGTTGCAGTGAGTCTCACGATTTTCTTATCGCCCGCCGCCAGTGTACCGAGATTCCACGTCGCGCCATCGGCTGCCACGCGACCGCCATCGGTGGCGGTCGTTCCGGTCAAGCCGCGCGGCAGGCTCACTCTCGCGATCACGTTCGCCACGGGCACATCGCCGCGATTCGTCACCCGCAGTTCGTACAGGCCATCCTGCCCGACGGGGATCGAATCGGTGCCCGTTAAATTCAGTTCGATTTCCGTCTTCGCAACGGCCACGATCACTTCGCCCCGATCGACGAGTCCACCATCGGCCGTGACGTTTGCCTTGACCGTGAACTTGCCCGTTCGTTCGGCCACGAGTGGCAAACTCGCGGTTCGCGTCTCGCCAGGTGGGATCTCGCCGATGCTCAGTTCGGCGGGGTTTCCTTTGGCGGACGCCGACATTCCGGCGGGAACATCGACCCAGGCGATGGCGTTATCGATTGCGGTCGAACCCGTGTTCGTGGCGGACACTTTCACGGTCACGCGGTCGCCAGAAGCCGTAAATGCGGGGGCTTCGACTTTGATTTTCATCATCGCCGTGTCGGCTTCGCCGGTTGCGGATTTCGTGGCCTTCAGGCCTTCGAGCGTCTCGGCGGTCGCCGAAAGTAAGACTGTTCCCTTCTTGACCGGACGCAGCACCAGCGAGATATTTCGCGCACTTCCGCCCGGCACGCTCTCGAAGTACCACGACACCGCCGAGCCGCTTCGACGGATCGGCACGGGGTCCGACGACACGAATTCGGTACCTTCGGGAATCACCGTCCGCACCGTGACCGACGAACTATCGGCGCGCCCGCCGTTCGATAGCGATAGCACGATCGGCACCTCGCGATTCAGAGCCAGCGTGCGTGGCATTT
>JAYSYI010000151.1:0-6494 GCA_043727665.1 Limnoglobus sp.
TCGCGCGACGATGCGATTCGGGAAATGGTCAATGCCCTCCACGAATCCGGTCAACTGCCGAACGCAGATTGCGATGACATTGTGCGTGCAGTTTTGCGCCGCGAAACGCTCGGTACGACGGGCATCGGCCAGAACATTGCCATCCCCCACTCGCGACACCCCGCCGTCGGGCAACTCATCGGTACGATCGCGATCAGCAAAAAAGGCGTATCGTTCGATAGCGTTGACGGCGAACCCGTTCACGTTCTCGTGCTGCTGATTTCTCCACCGGACCGACCGGGCGACCACTTGCGAGCGCTCGAGAATGTCGTTCACTGTTTCCGGGACGAACCGTTGGTGAAGGCACTCAAAGTTTCGACAACGCGCGATGAAATCTGGCGATTATTAGACGGCGGAGGCGAGGCTGTACAATGACCGAAACGACTGGTACGAACGGTACGACTTACCCGACAACCGGCCCACTTCGGCGTACGGTAACGGTCGTAAACCCTTACGGATTACACATGCGGCCTGCTACCGATTTTGCCGAACTGGCTGTTTCCGGCCTTTGCGATGTCGCCGTTTGGAAAGGCGACAAACGCGCCAACGGCAAAAGCCTTTGGGATCTCATCGGTTTGTGCGTAATGCAGCACAACGAAGTCACCCTCGAAGTCGATGGCGACGGCGCACACGACGTGATTAACCGGCTGGCAGACATTCTCGCCCACCCAGGCTAATGGTAACACGGGCAGCAAACACGTAACGATTTTCGACTATGTAACGGACCGCAACTTCGCGTTGCGGTGAATTCGAAGGGTCTGGCAGAGGCGAATGCAAACGAAGTATGGCGTTGCCGCATCCCCCGGCGTCGCGATTGGCTATGCTCTGGTGCTCGATACGGAAGGCGTTCGCATTCCGCGTCGCGTCGTGTCCAGCATCGAAGTTCCTTTCGAACTTCAGCGAGTGACTGCAGCGATTCAGCACGTGGCCGAACAGGCGCGCCGACGCGAGCGCGAAGTGACCGCGAAACTCGGCCGCGATGCCGGAAGAATCTTCGCTGCGCACGCATTTCTCCTAGAAGATCAACTCCTCCGATACGACATCGAAACGCTGATTCGTTCGGAGAATTACTCGGCTGAATATGCTGTAAGCCGGCACATGCGGTCGAAGGTTAAGATGCTCGACGAATCGGGCGTCGGCGAATTGGCCACACGCGGCAAAGCCGACATCATCGATCTCGAAAAGCAGCTACTTCACGATCTCCTCGGCGAAAAACGCGAATCGCTCGACAACATCACCGAATCGGTGATCGTCTTCGCGCACGACCTCACACCGAGTGAAACCGCACAATTCGACGCCAAGACGGTCATCGGCATCGCTACCGAAAGTGGTGGGCCGACAAGTCATACGGCAATCTTGGCCGGCGCGCTGAATATCCCCGCCGTTGTCGCTGTGGGTAAGTTGCTCAACGATGTTTCCGGTGGCGATCTGGTGATTATCGATGGGGGCGAAGGCCTCATCATCATCGAGCCGGACCGCGACACGATCCTCAAATACGAGGAACTTCGTCGCACGCAGTTGGCCGTTGGCGATCCATACGAGTCGCTGAAAGACGCCGAGGCGATCACCAAGGACGGTACGAAGGTTCTGCTACTCGGGAACATCGAATTCCCGAGCGAGGCCCCGACCTGCCTCGAACGCGGCGCAGAGGGGGTAGGGCTTTACCGCACCGAATTCCTGTACGTCAACAAATTGACTGATCCGACCGAGGAAGAGCACTTCGAGGCTTACAAGGAAGTGCTATCCGTGATGGGGCCATCGCGTCCCGTCGTCATTCGTACGCTCGATCTCGGTGCGGATAAGTTCACGCACGCAACAGGTGCAAACGTCGAAAAGAACCCGTTTCTCGGGTTGCGCAGCGTCCGCTATTGCCTCGTGAACAAGACGATATTTAAGACGCAGTTACGCGCGATTTTGCGGGCGAGCATCTACGGCGACGTGCAGATTATGTTCCCGATGGTGAGCACCGTGATGGAACTTCGCCAGTGCCGAAGCATCCTCCGAGAAGTCGAAGAAGATTTGGCAGAAGCCGGAATTGACTTCAAAAGAGGTATCCCACTTGGTACCATGATTGAAGTCCCGTCTGCGGCCATCATGGCCGACGTACTGGCGAAGCAGGTCGATTTTTTCTCGATCGGCACGAATGACCTCGTCCAGTACACGCTTGCCGCAGACCGGAACAACGAAACAGTTGCTAGCCTTTACAGCCCCGTAGACCCCGCCGTGTTGCGGTTGCTGCGGATTGTTTCCGATGCGGGAACGGCGGCCGGAATCACGGTGAATGTGTGCGGGGAGATGAGCGGGGAGCCGCTGTACGTCTCCTTGTTAGTGGGGTTGGGGTTGCGACAACTCAGCGCCACGCCGAGAAAGATTTCCGAGATCAAACACGTCATCCGCAACTTGACACTTGCGGATGCCAAGCGGATCGCCCATGATGCCTTGCAAATGGAATCGGCCCGCGAAGTCACAACATACTTACGAGAACACTTGCGCCGCCTACTTCCCGATGCAGTCGATCGATAAACCGACGAAAACGCAGACCGAACACCGCAATCAACGGTCGTTCGGCGAGATCTGCTAACTTTCGTCGCTTCGATTGCGGGAACAGCGGCCGGAGGGGGTTCCTCAGAGCGCGAAAACGGGCAATCTAATCTGTGCCCCGATTATGCGCGAACGAGTTCCCAACATCCTGATGGTCGGCGAAAAAATCCGGTTCCGGTTTCAAAAGATCGGCGACCTACGACTGCTTAGCCACCACGACCTCATGCGTTCGTGCGAACGCATGTTGCGACGTGCCGAAGTTCCTTTCGCGATGACGAACGGTTTCCACCCGACCCCACGCTGGGTGTTTGCACTATCGCTACCTCTCGGCGTTGCGGGCTACAATGAAGTCGTCGAACTCGAACTGAAACAGCCGCTAAATATCTACTCGGTTCGCAATTCGATCAATTCGTGTGCCCCCCCGGGCTTTCAACTCGTTTCCGCACAAGCGATCGATCCGAAATCGACTGCGGTTCCCCGCCGCGTGATGTATCGCCTCGCGGTTCCGCACGATTCGAGCGAAGCCGTACAAGCGACCGCGAACGAACTACTGGCCCGCGAAAAAATCTGGACGGATCGGCATTACCCGCGGGCACGCCGTGTGAACATCCGCCCGTTTATTCGCCATTCGTACGTCGAAGATGGCTACCTGTACCTCGATCTCTGGGTCACATCAACAGGCACCGCACGGGCCGACGAACTGATCAAATTGTTCGGCCTCACGGAACTGCACCGCGATGGTGCTGACCTCGACCGCGTTGAACTCGACCTCCAAGACGAAGTCGAAGCGGATGCTACCGATGGCCCGCCGACCACGCCAGCGGAAACGCTGCCCCTCCACACACCGGCAGGACGACCTCCTGTCGACGACGAAGCACCGGCGACAACGGCCACGTGGGGTCTCTCCCCCAATGGCCCCGTCGTCGAATGAAGACACGCGATCGGCGACGTTCGCCGAACGCACATTACACAGGCAACACGCACGAGTGTGTTGCAGCGAATTTTTGAGGACCGAATGAAAAAAGAAATGCTGATTAACGCGAACCAGGCCGAAGAGTGCCGGATCGCGATTGTCGAGGATGGGATTCTCGAAGAACTTTACGTCGAGCGATCCAGCCAGGAAAGCTACGTCGGCAACATCTATAAGGGCAAGATCGTCAACATCGAGCCGAACATCCAGGCGGCATTCGTCGATTTCGGCATCGGTCGCAACGGCTTCTTGCACGTCTCCGACGTCGATCCCGTCTACTACAAGCACCTGTTACCGAAAGACGTTCTCGCACGCATCGAAGCCGAAGACAACGAAGCGTACGGCGTCGATCGTTCGCCGACACGACAGAACTCCGGTGGTCGCGACAACAAGCCAACCCGCGACCGCGAGCCAGATCGTGTAACCGCACCCCCGGCCCGGATTGAACCGCGACCCACGCCAGTTGCCGTGTCTTTCGATGCCCCGCCACCGTTACCATTTGTCGCAAAAACCGTGGAAGCCGAAGCGTTCAACGACGATGACGGTTTCGGCGTCGGCTTGATCGATGAAGATGTGACTGAGGTTATTTCCACGCCCACGCCACGCACGCCGATTGCACCGCCCATCGAAGCTCCCAAGCCCGTGGCCGTCGTTTGCGAAGTGGCACCCATTCCTGTGCCAAAAGAAGAATACTTCGACGATGGTTTCGGTGCCGGTCTGCTCGACGATGATGCTGTGGAGGTGATCGATTTACAAGTGGCCACACCAGCCGTGGCGGTCATCGTTGCGGAAGAGATTCCTGAAGCCGCGCCGGTGAAGCCGCGAGGCCGCGCTCGTGCGAAGCCGAAAGTCGATGAGCCAGCAGTGGAAGCCGACGAAGCAGTCGCAAAAACCAAGGCGAAACCAAGGCGGACGACCAAGAAGAAGGCCGAGGGCGATGAGCCGGCCGACGATAAAACCCAATTCATGAGCGGGGCCGAACGGCGGACATCGCCCGACGACCAGGACGAACCGGAAATCCGTTCGTTCTTCGGTGGTGGCATCGACTTCGACCCCGATGCGCCGAACGACCGGTTCGATGGCCAATCGCAAGAGAACGACAACGAAGGCGATGGCTTTGAAATCGTCGACGAAACCCCCGATGGTGCTGCATTCTCCGAAGAAACAACGCCCGAACTCGACCTGCCGGAGTCGGTAATCGGTCGCGGCTTCAACGACGACGCCGACGGTGAATATCGAGGGAGTGACGACCGCAAGAACGATCGTCGCGGCGGAAGTGGTGGTGGCCGGGGTGGAGATCGCGACCGGGGCCGTGGTGGCGACCGTGGCGGGCGCGGGGATCGCGAACGGCCGCGACCGGATCGTGGCGGCGAACGGAATGACCGTGGCGGCGACCGCAATGCGGATCGTGGCGCGGACCGGAACAACGACCGCGGCGGCGACCGCAATTCGGATCGCACCCGTCGCCCGAGTTCGGCACCGGCGGCTTCTAGCGGAGGTGGTGGCGGACGTCCCGCACGGGATCGCGGTTTGCCACGATTGCCCATCGAAAAGGTGTTCAAACGCGGTCAAGAAGTGATCGTGCAAGTCATCAAGGAAGCCATCGGCACCAAAGCGCCGAACCTCAGCACGTATGTCAGCATCGCGGGGCGTTACCTCGTGCTGATGCCGAGCCTCACGCGGTTCGGCGTGTCGCGCAAAATTGAAGACCCCGAAGCCCGTCGTCGCCTTCGCGACATTATGACCGACCTCGACCCACCGAAGGGCGTCGGCTTCATCGTGCGGACCGCCGCCGTGGATCGCGATGCCAACGAACTCCAGAGTGATCTCGCCTACCTGCTACGCCTGTGGCAAGTCGTCGTACGACGCATCAAACGCGTTGCCGCACCGGTCGAGATTTATCGCGAATCGGACATGATTACGCGAACGATCCGCGACGTGTTCACGAAGGATATCGACTCCATTTGGGTGGACGACGCCACTGCGTTCCAGCACGCTTCGGAGTTCTTGCAAATCGTGATGCCCCGCTTCGCTGACCGCATCAAACTGCACGAACAAGCCGAACCGCTGTTCCACCGCCACCGGATCGAAGAGGAAATCGCGCAGCTCAACCACAAGAAGATCGATATGCCACGCGGTGGCTCGATCATCATCGAGCAGACTGAAGCGCTCGTGGCCATCGACGTCAACAGCGGTAACTTCCGTGCGGATAACAACGCCGAAGAAACTGCCTACCAGATGAACATGATCGCTGCGAAGGAGATCGCCCGGCAACTTCGCCTCCGCGACCTCGGCGGCGTCATCGTCAACGACTTCATCGACATGCGCGACGAAAAGCATCGCCGTAACGTCGAAAACACGCTCCGCGATGCTCTCGAACGCGATAAAGCCCGTACGAAGATCCTGCGAATCTCGCAGTTCGGCATCATCGAAATGACGCGCCAGCGGATTCAGACGTCGCTGAAACGGCGGATTTACAATGAGTGTACCCACTGTAAAGCGACCGGTTACATTCGCACGAACGAAACGACCGGCATCGAAGTCATGCGGTTGTTGCAGCTCGCTACACACCGTGCGATGGTGGGCACGCCCGCCGTGGCGAGCGTTCACGTTACGGTTCACACCGATGCGTCGTATTACATCCTGAATAGCAAGCGGAAAGAAATTGCCGCACTCGAAGAGCGTGCGAAAATCGAGATCGTCGTGCAGGGGATTCTCGGCGTGTCGCCCGATTACCTCGAACTGAAGTGCCACGATGCGAACGGCAACGAAGTGCGATTGCTGAACCCTGGCCCTCCGCCAAAGCTTGGCAACATCCGCCCGAACCGGGCGTTGCCCGAACGGCGATTCCCGGCACAAATCGACTAACGCAAAGGGCAGACAGCAATGTCTGCCCTTTCTTATTAGCGTCCCGTTGGGCTGGGTCGGTCGATGTATCCGGACG
>JAYSYI010000152.1:0-2074 GCA_043727665.1 Limnoglobus sp.
TTCAGCACGATGCCGGGGAGTACCGTGCAGCTCGCACCGAACACCAACGCGAATGCAATAATCTCCAGTAACCTAGCCCCCGACATTCGGTGTCTCCCGCTCGTTGGCGCTTCGGTCGAGCGATTTATCGAATGCCGGATCGCACGCGGCCTCGAATCGCCGCACGGCCATTCGCCAGATCCAACGGGCCAGCAAAAAATTGGTGACGAACCCGATGAGATACCCACCGGCGTATAGCCACAACTCTTGGAACGGAACATCGTGCGCGGCACCCAACCCGACGATCGCCGCCGGGGGAATCATGCCCACGAACAGATACTTGAGCGGCGAATCCATCCCGCCGGTGAGGTAGATTAACAGACCGAAAAACATGTTACCTGCCACCAGGACGATGACCGTCTGCCAGCCGTTCCGCCGCTGTGCGGTTTCCACCGTCTGTGCCGTCGCCGATTGGAACATGCCACGTGCCACGCCGATGTGCGTGAGTTGTATCGCGAAGGCAATTAGCACCAGGTACGCCCACCACGCCCACGCGCCGCAGGCAATCGGCCCGATACCGACGAAGAGTAATGCGATGAGCAATTGTCGCGAAATCGCCAGGATGCCACTGCGCTTTTGCTCCATGATTTCCTTCGGCTCGATCGGCGAAAGCAGCAGCCCCGTCAGCGTGTCACGCTCGCGTTCTTTCGCAATCGCGTGCAATCCGTACCCGGTCGACGATGACACCGCAAGCAAGACGATGAACATCGGGTAAAACCGTGCAAACGAAATAATATCTTTCCCGTACCCGCCGACATTCGAGACGGACGCGGCTAAGAATGCGAGCGTCGGCAGCACGAATAGCACGAAGAGCGCGATGCGGTTCGCATTCTTCATGTTGCCGAACTTCGCGAGGACCGGGTTAAAGTATTGCTCCTTCCAGCGGATCGGAAACTCATCGACGGGCGGCCGCACCATTCGTTTTGCCTCGTTAGATTTGCCGCCCGACAACCGTTCTTCGCTGGAAAATGTTCTTAACAGCGACGAGGCGTACATGCACGCGAGCAAGCCGACGGCGGTGTGGAAGGCCGCATACGCGGGGAAATCGCGAGCGATTGCCGTTACGCCACCACCGCCCGCCATGCTGGCCCATATCATCAGCCGCGCAATCAGGTTGCCCGTCGTAATCCAGTCGACGACATCGCTCACCGCAACCGTCGGCACGCGGTTCGGCGCGCCGGGGAAGAACCAGATCGATGGATAATTGTGCAACATCTGCAAGCCGAAACTCAGCGCGACATACGGCACCACGTACTTGAGAATCCAGCTGCCACTCGCTTTTTTCGTCGCCGCTTTCACCGAGCCGAGTGTGGCCAACCCCGCGAGTGACAGCAGGGTGACACCGAAATAGCCGAACGTGTAAAGGATGATTTCCGGCTCGACGCCGAACAACACCGGCAGTGAAAGGATGATGGGTATTGCAGGCAGAACATACATCGCCATGCCGACCGCACGCGCGAAAAGTTTGCCGATGACGAGTTCGCGGCCGCGAAGATCGGTGACGAGCACGAAGTCCATTCGCTTCGATTCGCGATCTTCGGCAATCGCATACGAAATATACGTCAGGCCTGCCGAACCGCAGATGAGAATCAGGTAGAAGAACAAGATTGCGAAGCCCGCACTGGCAACGATTTTCGCCTGAATTGGGGTGACGTCGGCCGAATCGCTGAATGTGCGAAAGTACAGTACGAGTACGGGTAACCCCATCGCCGTCGCCACGAGTGGCCGCCAAAGGTGAACCCGCTGCCTGCGCGATATCCGCGTGAGTTCGAGCCACAGAAACGGCCCGAACAGCAAGAACTTCCGCTCCGCCGTCACGCACGACAACGCCAGCAACCCGACGCCAACCACCGCGAGTAACGGTGAAACCGTAATGGACAGCGCGAGCAAAATCGCACCGATAGGGGCGATCAGCCACGCCCATCGCTCGGGGTCGAATCGGGCACGAACGGGCGGATCAATCGTTGGGGACATATTCGTGATGTTCGCAGAGTCGATGCAATCGCACAATTCCTTTCACTGTAAGATAAGAAGG
>JAYSYI010000153.1:0-6454 GCA_043727665.1 Limnoglobus sp.
AATCAGACGTTGCACCCGCGGCAATACGGCAGACAGGAGTTTCATAACGCTATTTCATCACGATTGACCAATTTCGCCAACCGCATTCTGGAGAATGCCACAAAATCGCAACGGTCTTAGGTGGGCGAGAATGACTCCAGCCGTTACCCACCCAACCGTGGAGTCATTCCCGAATTTCGGAACCAACCTAACCCATCAACGACTTACATCGAATTTCGGCGGTCGCGTTCGACGCCGGAACCAAAGTTTCGGCAATGGATTTGTTAGCCCGATGCACCAGCGAGGGACGAACTGGCAAACGTTGTTACGATTCCGATCCACCCTCCGTTTCCAGTTGCGCCAACTTGGCCCGCACTTGAGTCAATTCATCGCGTACGGTTGGCAAGTGCATCGTTATCCCGGCTGTTGTGAAGCCCACTTCTGCATTGACAAAGTGCGCTTCTGCCTGTTGGAGATGCTTGTAGCATACCTCGATCTCAGCAAAGGCTTCATGTGCCAAGCCAAGATTGAATTGCGTCCACGCCCAGTCATGCGGGAACGATTCTTCTGTGCAAACCGTGAGTGCAGCGTGGTAACAGTCGATGGCGGAACGCAAGTTTACACTCCTGTCTCCATCCGGTAAGTTCTTGGACGCAATCCCCAAGTTGTTCTGCGTCGTCGCCCAATCTTGCGGGAAGGCCTCTTTCGTGCGAACAGTTAGGGCGGCGCGGTAGCAATCGATAGCGGATCGCAAGTTCGCCCGCCTGTCCCCGTCGAGCATGTCCAAGTACGCATTCCCCAAGTTATTCTGCGTCGCCGCCCAGTTTCTATGGAATGCTACATTTGAGAAAACCGTGAGCGCAGCTTTAAAGCATGCGACCGCGGAACGCAAGTTCACACCCCTTTCGCCATCGTGTATGTTCTTGTACGCAATCCCGAGGTTGTTCTGGGTCATCGCCCAGTCTTGCGGGAATGTTTCTTTCGTGCCAACCGTGAGTGCAGCGTGGTAACAGTCGATGGCAAAACGCAAGTTCGCCCTCTGGTCCTCATCGGGAATATCCACGTATGCATTTCCCAGGTTGTTCTGGATCATTGCCCAGTCTTGCGGGAAGCCCTCTTTCGTGTAAACCGTGATCGCGGCATTGTAGCAGTCGATGGCAGAACGCAAATTCGTTCCTTTTTTCCCATCCGATATCTCCGAGTACGCGATTCCCAAGTTGTTCTGGGTCATCGCCCAGTCTTGCGGGAATGTTTCTTTCGTGCGAACCGTGAGGATAAGGTTGTAGCATTCGATGGCATATCGGATACTTTTTCCGCGATTTCCAATTGTCGACTCCCAAAACTCGATACTTATTGTCTGTAAAAAATCGGCTACTACCGTTGTCAAGTGCTTTGCAGTCAACAGGCCTATCGGCTCCCACCAACGCAGCAACTCGAAATGTGCCACCATGTCAAGAGCCACTCGCTTGGCTTCGCATCGCTGCTTCCATTCGTCGGATGCTGCACTCGGCTCAAGTTGATAGCGGTGGAACCATGCCAGAGCTGCGAAGTCGTCGGTGTCGTTCTGGCTGCGGCTTTGCCAGTGGCTTCGCCACTGGGATTGTTTCTTTGTCAGCGCCGCTGTCTTTTGCACTCGATTCAATGCTTCGCGCATTCTGCCGTGAAGCAAATACCACCCGTCTTCATCGTCGTCGCGGATGAAACTGTAGCGAACGCTGGTAAGGATTTTGCCCGCCGTATCCGGACGCGAAGACATCGCACAGGCGGCGGTTTCGTCGAAGCGTGGCGGCAGTGCCAGTTTTTGTACCCAGGCGCGTTCTTCATCATCGGGCAGCGACTTCAAAAATCGCGTCGACAATTGCAGCCAGTCACCGGCCGGGAAGTCGAACGTCGCGGGATCGACCGCGATCCCGCGTTCGGTTTCGATTTGAATCGCATCGGCACAGATGCCGAGGCTCGCGGGGTGATAACTCGTCTCCGAACCTTCGGCCTCAAGATCGACTGACGCTTTCAAAACGGCGTTGCGAAGTAAGGCATCACTAACACCGCATTTCCCGAGAAACAACGTGGCATCGTCTGCCGATAGGCCACCAAGCAAGTGCTGTTCCATATATCGTTCATCGCGATAGTCCGCATCGCATTCATCCCAACGCAGCCGATTCTGCCCCGCCGAAACGATCAGCAACCGGCCATCGGTGGAGTGCAAATCGCGAACCCATTCCTCGCGCATATCAGCGTGAATCGAACTCGAATTGCCCCGCCGCAGCACCTCAAACGTATCTAGGAACAGCACGCCACGACACGCATAATCGCTCTTGTGGTCGGCCAAGTTTTCGTGCAAATCGTCACGGAGCCGCGTAGCAAGCGTTTGCTTCTGGCCAATTCCGTGATCGCCATAAAGTTGATCGGCAGTCAACCCCCGAAGGCGGAGGAAGTCGTCCTGACCGGATTTGCTGAGTAGCCACTTTTCGAGTGCTGTATCTTCCAGATTCTTCTTGACTCGCTTCGCTACCCACTTCGCCATTTTTCCGACGAGTGGCACTCCATCGGCCGCGCCCGAAGCGACTTCGCCAACCAATTCCACGATGTTTCCGGCCAATCCACTCCCCTTCACGCCGGGTTCGTCTTTCTGTCCTTGCTTGAAACGCAACCAAGCGTAGGCGGTATCGAATCGAGGGCACGGAACGGCGGCGAACTCGGTGCGAACGCGATGGAGGTTCGCGGCCTCATCGAGTCCCGCTTTTTCGAGGTTGATGAAGCCGACTGGGATGTGCGGGTAGAGCGCGAGCTTGAGCCATTTCGGGTCGTTGATCGACCGACGCCAGAGTTCGAGCAACCACGATTTGCAGATCCCGCCGACGCCGTAAAAATGCAACACCGGCAACGGTTGCCCCGGCTTCAAACTCAGCTGCCGCGCGAGAATTTCCCGTTGGGGTTCGCGGTCGGTGAAGTTCTTCAACTCGATACTGGGACGGTTACCGCGCTGTTGGATCGACGGGGGCATACGCGAATCTCCCAAGGTTTCGTCGTATTGTAGCAGAGCCGTGGATGGGATCCTCAATCCAGAATTCCTACGCCGAAGTCGGAGGTGTCGTCGGCGTTGGTGACCGGTTCGAGTTCGTTGACGGTTGCGGCTTTGGCGTTCTCTTCGCCTGCGACCACGTCGGCGACGGCGTGGGCTTTCTTGATGGTTTCTTCGGTGCTCGTGGGGTCGACGGTTCGGCACGTTTCCGTCAGGATTTCTGCAATTGTTTTCAGTTCGGTTTGCCATGCGACCGGGTCGACGCCGGCGGGTGTCAGTTGCTGGAATTCTTCGAGTAACAAGATGAACCGCAACAGGTGCCGGAAGATGATGCCTTCCTGTTTCGTCAGGTCTTTCGACGTGATGTACGTGTTGAAATTCCCGTTGAATTCGAGCACCTCGGCGGCGGCCCAGACGGGTTGCGTAATCACGTCGGTAATGTCCGGGTGCGTCGCATCGAACAGCAATCGCAGCTTCTCGGCAAACACGGGCGGGCGTTCGTCCCACGGCACATAATCGTCGTCGATGTTCTCTTCGCCCTCGGCGGGCGGCACCTTGGCGATCATCAATCCGCGAGCGATCAGTTCGGGGTCGAGCGTCTCGGTGGCGTGTGGGCCGGGCGTCAGTTGGTGCGGCACGCGCGCGAATTTTAACAACGGTCGCGGCAGTTCGAGCACCGATTCGAATGCCTGTATCCGCTCCTCGCGGCTCGCGTTCCCGAGGTGGTCGATGAGGTACGCGCCGTAGAGCGGATGGCACGCACGGAAGACGAGCAGTTTGTCCATCGACTCGGTCGGCACTGCCAGCAATGGCTCGTACGGTTCGGCGGCCACGGGTGCGACTGACGGCGTGTTGTCCGTCTTCACTTCCGGTTCGGATGGCGTCGGCTCGAGCTTCACGTAGCCCTTGTGGTGAAGGGCTAATAGCATTCGGTTCAGCTGCTTCATCCCCGCTTCGATCCGTGGCTGATCGAGCAATCGCTTGCGGATGACGGTGCGAATCTTGTCAATGTCCGGCGAGATTTTCAGCAGGTACGCAAGCAGTCGCCACGGCAGCGGGCCCTTGCTATAAAGGCGTGCGGGCGGCGACGATTTCAGCTTCTCGAAGTCGGCTTCGTTCCAGTAACGCTTATTGTTGTTTCGCGTTGGTTTCTTACGCAGCATCTCTTTCCGCTTCTTCATCATCGCCGGATCTTTAGTCGTCTCGGGTATCAAGTCGAACTGTTTCTTCCACTTCAAAATCCGCACATCGTCTTCGTGTGGGGCAACGTAGACGTGCCCTTCGGTGTCGAATTGCGGTCGCCCGGCCCGGCCGAAAATCTGATGGGCGCTACTCGGGTCGATGATCTTTTCCTTACCGAAGGGCCCTTTCACGAGCGAGGTCAGCACCACGGATCGCGCCGGTAGGTTGATCCCCGCCGCGAGCGTTTCGGTACAGAGTGCGACGCTGAGCAGCTTCTTTTCGAAGAGGCTTTCGACGACCCGGCGATACTTCGGCAACAGCCCCGCGTGGTGTACGCCAACGCCACGCCGCAACATTTGCTTCAGCTTCGGCCCGACGCCCTGGTGCCATTCGAGCAGATCGACTTCCTTGTTCAGTGCGGTTTTTTGCGTCGAAGTGAGCAAATCGAGGCCCTTGAGTTGCTCGGCAATCGACCAACATTCGTCGCGGTTGAAAGCGAACACGAGCGCGGGCGTCTTGCGCGTCGCTTCATCGCCCTTCGCCATATCGACGAGCATGTCGTTCAAATACTGATCGCCCACCCAGTGATAGGTGAGTGGAATTTTCCGCTCGCGGCCCTCGGCGAGTTCGAGCTTGCGACCGTGACAGCGATCGAGCCAGTTGAGGAATTCGACCGCGTTGCCAACGGTAGCCGACAGGAGCAATAACCGCACGTGTTTCGGCAACAGCGACAGCGAGAGTTCCCAGACGATTCCGCGTTCGGGGTCGGCGAAACTGTGAAATTCATCCATCACGACGGCGGAGACGTTCTCGAACGCGAAGCCTTCGGGGTGCAATAACCGGTTAAGCAAAATCTCGGCCACGACAACGAGAATACGTGCGCCGGGGTTGACCTTGCGGTTACCCGTAATGAGTCCGATCTCGTCTTTGTCGAAGCCCCAGTGTTGTGCGGCGGCCTGCATTTCCTGGAACTTCTGTTCGCAAAGTGCAATCAGCGGCGTCGTGTAATAGGCGACGGACTTCGTGTGAAGTGCCTCGTACAGCGCCGCCATCGCGATCAGCGTCTTGCCCGTTCCGGTGGGGGCACAGACGAGCACGCCCTGATCGGTGGTGAACCACGCGAGCAGCGCTTCTTCCTGCACCGGGTACGGCGGGTACGGCAACTGGTCCAGATATTGCGTGGCCAGGTCTTCGCGGGTCGGTGTGCTCATGTCGGAATCTTATCGAGAGGCGCATCGAATCGCGGACTTTCCGGGTCGTCGGGGTCGAGGGAGACACTCGAAACCGAACTGCGGCCCATGACAAGCGCAAAGACGGACGGGACGACGAACAGCGTGGCGAAGGTCGACGCGATCAGCCCGCCGACGACGGCGCGACCGAGTGGGGCGGCCTGCCCGCCGTTCTCGCTGAGGCCGAGCGCCATCGGGATCATACCGGCGATCATCGCGCAACTCGTCATTGCAATCGGTCGTAACCGCGACGCGCCCCCTTCGACGGCGGCGGCCTTTCCGTCCTTCAAACTCAGGCGAAGTCGTTCGGCGAACGTCACCAGCAAGATCGCATTCGCGACCGACACGCCGAGCGCCATGATCGCCCCCATGAACGATTGCAGGTTGAGCGTCGTGTTCGTGAGCACGAGAATCGCAATCGAACCGAGCAGCGTCGCCGGGAGTGCGGAGAGCGTAATCAGCGTCAGGCGGATCGACTGATAGTAGGCTGTCAGTAGCAGCAGAATCGCGAGAACGGCCGCAGCGAGGCCCTTGAGTAAATTTGTCTGAATCTGTTCGAGTGCGATCAGTTGCCCGCGCAAATCGACGTGGACGCCGGTCGGTGGATCGCCGACCGTTGCGAGCGCTTCCTTGACGGCCCGCGAGACTTTCCCGATGTCGTGCGTGCCGACGTTCGCGGTGATGCCGACGAGTCGCCGCATGTTGTAACGGTCGATGCGGCCGGGCGTCGTCGTCTCGCGAATTTCGCGGACGACATCGCGCAACAACACCGAACCTGCCACCGCGCCGCCGTTCATCGCAACGCCTTGCGAGTAGCCGTTACCACCCGATTCCGAATGCCACGAACTGCGCACGGGGATGTTGCCGAGTTCAGCGATGGAGTTCATCTGCGGTGGCGGAATCTGCACCTGCACGATGTACGCCTGCCCGTTCGCCGGGTCCCGCCAATAGATCGGCGACATATACCGGCTCGACGCAGTGGCCGGTATCAGCGCCCCGCCGATCGCCTTCGCGGTGATGCCCATCGTGGCCGCTTTCTCGC
>JAYSYI010000154.1:0-6454 GCA_043727665.1 Limnoglobus sp.
CTACGTGACCGATGCGAAAGGCAACAATCCCTGGGACCGCTTACCGAGCTATTGGGCCAAGGAAATCGCTGAACTCACCGACATCAACGCACCCGCGAAATCACGCCTACCCGACGAGATGAAACCACGATGAACGAAGAATTCGAAAACGAACCAATCCAGTTGGAAACGGCCGACCCCGTGCGGGCCGAGTTAGAGAAAGCGTACCGGCAGATTGCCGAGTATAAGCTCTTGCTCGCCGACTTCGATAACGCGCGGAAGCGTCTGTTGCAAGATGCCGAGCGACAGCGGAAATTCGCGCAAGAACCGCTGGCGCACGACCTGCTCGCGACGATGGATAACCTCGATCGCGCCATTGATGCCGGCAAGAAGGCGGGTGAAACCGGTCCGCTCGCGCAAGGTGTCCATGCCACGATCAGCCTGTTTCTCGACGTGCTCAAACGGCACGGCGTCACGAAAATGGCGATCGAACAAGGCACGCCATTCGACCCGAACCGGCATCAAGCTGTGATGGAACAACCGACCAACGACATCGCGCCCGGTACGATTTTCCAAGTGCTCCAGCACGGGTTTATGCTGCACGATCGCGTGTTGCGCCCGGCGAGTGTGATCGTTGCCAGCGAACCGCCAGCCGGAGGAGTTTGAACGTGCCGACCTACGACTACGTTTGCGATGCCTGCAATCATGCCTTCGAAGAATGGCAATCGTTCCACGATGAGGAACTGACGAAGTGCCCGGTCTGTAAGAAAAAGAAACTCCGACGCCTCATGGGCACCGGCGCGACGATCATCTTCAAGGGCAGCGGCTTCTACGAAACCGACTACCGGAAGGAATCGTACAAAGCCGCCGAGAAAGCCGACTCCGACGCTGCAAAACCAGCCGAGAAGACCGACGCGACTCCGGTAACACCCGCCGCAACCACCGACAAGAAGGCGGAGCCAAAAGTCGAAGCGACGCCAGTGGCCGCACCCGCCTCGACTGCGGCGAAGTCAGCGAAGCCGAAGAAGTAGCTTTCAGCGATCAGCAAAACTAAAGAGCCGACGGGTTTTACCCATCGGCTCTTTTCGTGCGCTGACAGTGTCGGGTTTTGCTGGTTCTTCGATCCTGAAGGGATCGCTCACGTAGCCCATGGTAGTACCATGGGAGGGGGCCGCACCCATTGGCGTTGTGGCGGATCGCGTCGCGTCTCAAAGACTCGCCACGACTGGTTTTCGAGGGCGCTTGCTCGCGTCCCATGGTTACACCATGTGAGAGGGCTGCACTCATTTTCAAACAAAAGAGCCGACGGGTTTCACCCGTCGGCTCTCGTTCTTAGACGACTGCTAACCGATGCTTATCGGCTTACCAGCGTTACGTTGCGATTGTCGGTTTCGCCGACGCGAATCTTCTTGAAATAGGCGGCGCGCCCGTCGCCGTTACCCATGTAGACGTGCCATTCGCCGGGTTGCAATTTCACGTCGAATTCGCCGAACTCGTTCGCTTTGGCGTACTCGCGATCTTCGTTGTTGGTGGCACTCACGAACACGAGTTTCGTGCCAGGGCGTGGCGTGAACTGATCGCTCGTCACGACTTCGCCGCGAATGCTGCCACGGCGCGAGGCGGTATAGGCAGAGATCCCCGTTGTTGGCTTCGTTGCGGGTGGCATCGTGCGGGGTGCGCTCTTCAGATTCGGCGAGGGAATCGTCTCCGGGGTGTCGTTGCCCGGCATCTGCGTAGCGGGCTTGGGATTCAATTCGTCGATGCGTGGCGGGAATGCGGGTGCGGGCGGGATCGAGAACGACGATGTCGAAGCCACGGGCGGATAATAGTACGTGACGACCGGTTGGTACATCGTCACTTGTTTGTAGGAAGTCACGGGCACGCTGCGGGACTGCTCGACCCAACGGGTAACCGAGTTGCATTGTTCGCGTAAACGATAGCTCGTTTGTGGGACTGCGATCTGTTGGCACTGGCCCGAACACGGGTCGTAATAACTCGTGTACCGCATCGATGTGACGGGTTCGTAATACGACGAACGCACGTTCTCCTTGATCGGCACGTAGAACGATTCGCGTTTGTACTCGGTGACGGGCTGATAGTAACAGCGTTGCACGTAGCTAACGCGGGCTTCGGGCTTCGGGCAACAATCGTCGCCAACAGGGGCGGCATAGCTGGTGCTCGTACGCGGGCGGTCGTTACAGCAAACTTGGAACACGTTGTTCCAGCCCGCGAATGTGGAACTGCTGGCGGCACAAAGGCCGACGACCGAAAGGGCGAGCGTGCGTAAGGGGTGCATCATGGTGAACAATCTCCCGGGAAGTCGCGTGGCAAGTAACCCTGCCCCGATCCAATCGAATCCGACGAACCACAGATACTTTAGACTAAGTTCTGGAAATCTGCGCACAACACCGATTCATTTTGCGTGCAATCGGTTCGACCGGAACCGCACGATATAACCCGGACAGTCGCGCCAAATATCAGGCCTTCGCCAGCTTAACGCAAATTGCGCGGTCTGGGTCGACGGGGAGGTGGATTTTTACCCAAACGTAAGGCCGAGCAAAACTCCGCGAATTCGGGAGATTATTTTTGGCGCAACCACTATCGTCCCGCTGCACGCGGCTACGTTCCGTAACAAGAACGTGGCCATTCGCGTGTTGTACTATCCCATTTAATTTCGGCGATGCTACTTCTTGCCCTTCTCCAGTCGTTCCTTGGCGGCTTTGGCCCACTCGCTTTCGGCGGGTGCGTCTTTTAGCAATTTCACCAGGAGCTTTGCAGCCTGCTCGAGCTTCTTGTCTTCCTCGAAGGCGCGGGCCGCCTCGAGGATTGCGGCGTAGCCGATCTCGGGGTAATCGTACGTGTAGGGCACCATCAGCAGTGCCGTCGAGGCGTCCGCGAAACGTTTTTGCGCCAACCGGCAGAGGCCGATTTGCAGTTGCGCTTTCGCGGCGATTTCCGAGGTCGTGGCATTCACGACGAGTTGGTATGCGGCCACGGCCTCATCAAATTTGCTCTGGTTTTGCAGTACCCAGCCGCTGCCGTATCGGCCTTCGATGGCGAACGGGCTGTTGCCGTAGCGGGCCAGCATCGCGTCGAATGTCTGGCGGGCGGCCTCCCAGTTCTTGGCGGCGGCGTACGCCTGGCCTAACCGCAACATCGCGCGATCGCTCACGCCACCGATGTTGTGGAAGTTGCCGTTGTCGCGGAAGATCGCCAGTTTCTCGGCAGTCTTCACAAAGTCGCCTTGGGCGTACATCGCCTCGGCTTGGCGGTAAATCGCCTGCCCGCGATGCGGCGATTTCTCGTTACCGGCAACTGTTTCGAACTGCGTTTGTGCAGCCTTGTACTCCTTCTTTGCGAACAGGCTCGCGCCGAGTTTTAGCCGCACGCGCTCCAGCAAATCGGGCGACACCACGCGGTCCGATGGCTCTTTGTCGAGGGCGTCTTTGAGCAACTTGATTGCGGTATCGTGTTCGTCGCGGTCGGCACGGAGTTCGGCTAACTCGAAGCGGGCATCGACGGCGAGCGCGAGGTCGGCGAACTCGTCGACGAGCTTTTTGTAGGCGTTGAACGTGCGTTCTTCGCAGGCTTGCACGGGCAGTTTGCCGGCAGGAATTTCGATGGTGGGTGCGACGGGTGGCTTGCCGCCGGCGGGGAGTGTCTTCATCGTTTCTTCGGTCCATTTGCGGACTCGTTCGAGCCGGGCGGCTTCGCGCGCCGCGGTCGATTCCTCTTCCGCCAAAGGACGATACGCCCACGCGGCCTCGTACAACATGCGGGCACGCGGTTCGCCGCCGGGCATCGCTTGGGCGAACTCCGCACACCGGCGCTCGAGCAGTTCGCCCGCTTGAATGATCGCTTCCTTACCTTGTTGGACCGTGCGATCCGCAGCCGCGATCTGCTCCGGTTTCAGGTTCGGTTTCGCTTTCTCGGCGCGTCCGGTTTCCATCAGTTTCTTGCCGACGAAGATCGACGCCTGCCCGGCACGCATCGCGGCCTCAGCACCGATCGCCTTACCTTTGGCCGCGTTCGTCACTTCCTCGAATAACTGTTTGGACTCGGGAATCTTCCCCGATTCGAACAGTGCGACACCGTGGTGATACTTCAGCAAATGTGCCCAGTCGGCGCGTTCCTTGTCTTGTGCGAGTGCGGCTTCGTACTTCTTGCGGGCCTCTTCCATCACCTTCGCGGCCTCGGCCGCCTGGTTCTGTTCGCGGTGCAAAGTCGCCAATTGAATCAGCGCGAGCGGGGCGACTGGCGATTGTTGCAGCGTTCCCCCCGCGAACTGCCGCAGGTCGTTCATCGCGCCGCCGCGGTCGCCCATCAGCGCCCGGACTTTGGCAATCTCGATGCGTGCGTGGCCGACTTGGGCGGCCTGCGGGTAGTCCTTCGCCAGCTTCTCGTAGAACTCGCGGGACTTGTTTAATAGCTGATTGCGTTCGTTCGGGTCCGCAAGTGTCGAACCGAGCCGCTTCAGGCACAGCCCCAGTTTCATCAGCGCATCGGGGGCATCGACCGACTTCGGATTCGAGGCCACGTAGTTTTCGAGCAACCCCGAAGCGTTCGTCAACTTCTCGCGAATGATGTTCTCGGCGAGCGCATCGTCGGCCTTCGTCGGCGCGAGCCGGATGAGACAATCGGCAAGCAGATAGTTCGCCTGCGACAGTTCGCCGTTGCGATCCGGCACGGGAATGGCGTCGAGGATCTTCGCCGCGCCATCAAGGTCGCCGTTCTGCGACAGGCAGACGCCGATACCGTACCGCGCGTATTGCACGCGCTCGAACTCGGGGTACTTCTCGACGACTTCGAGGAATTTCTTTGCCGTCTCTTCGAACTTCTGTTTGCGTTCGGGGGCGCGGTTGACATCGGTCGATTTCGCCACGTCTTGCGCACGGGCGTAGCTGTTCTCGGCGATGCGGAAAATCACCGCCGGCGACAGCGTGCTCTGCGGATACTTCACCTTGAACTCGTTGCACAGTTGGTCCGAACGATCCAGATTGTTCGCCAAACCGAACCCGCACGCGAGCCGTTGCAGCACTTCCTCGCGGCGACGTTCGGGTAGGAGTTGCTCGTTCCAAACTTGCTCGAACACTTGCACGGCAGGTGCAAACTGCTTCGAGAGTTGCAGCGTGTCGCCGAGTTCGAGTAGCATCTCGCCGCGGCGCGTCTTGGCATCGGGGTCGCCTTGTTGGGCGAGTTGATTCGCTTTGTCGGCAGCTTTGCGGAAGGTATCCTGCGCGATTTTCAGCTTCGCCTCGCGGTCGGCGGCGTTGTTCGGGTCGGCGGCATTCGCGATGCCGACTTGCGACTTCGCGAGCCAAAACATCGATTGATCTGCGAGTTTCGGAAACTTGTCGACGAGCGGCGCGAGTGTCTTGCCCGCTTCGTCGTATTGCTTGAGTTGCACGAGGCAGAACCCCACGCGCAGGGCGGCATCGGGAAGCAGTGCCGAGGCCGGGTAATCTTTCGCGAACGCCTGGAACTTACCGAGCGCATCCGCGAACTTGCCCGTTTCGTACGCCAGTGTCGCGCCGTGAAAAATCGCACCCGTCACGTGTTCTGGTGCGGCACCCGTTGCCAGCGCTTCGAGCCGCGATTTCTCGGCGGGGTTACCCTTAAACTTGTCGGGCGTTTTGAGTTGCTCGACCGCATCTTTTTTGACTTTGTCGTGGTCTGCCAACACCGCATCGTAATGAACCGATGCCTCCGCATTTTCGCCGTTGAGGTGCAACACGCGGCCCACGAGGTAACGCGCGTGGTTGCCAAATGCGGGGTCGGTGAACGGCGCGATCTGGTTCAACGATCGCCCCGCCATCGCGAAATCGCGATCGACGAAACAGGCGACGCCATGATAATACAGCCCGAGCGCACGATACTTGTTTTTCGCGAACGCCGGGTCTTTCGTGAACGGCTCACAGGTCGCTTTCGCTTCCTTGATCCGGTTCGCACGCAGTTCCATCTCGGCTTGATCGCAACGGCAGCGCCCCGCCCATTCGTCGTTCTTTTTGCCGACGAACCAATCGCGTGCTTCCGTGAACCGTCGTGCCGCATCGTTGAATTTTGCATCGGCGGCCTGCTTGCGTTGCGGGATCTCCGCCGGTGTCGCCAGCCCCTTTTCGATCTCCTTGATTCCGAGTGCCCGATTGCAAACCGCGAGGTGATAGAAGACCATGCCGCGATCCGCAAAGTTACCATCGCCGGTCGCCTGATTGAGCGGTTCGAGCGCGGATGCGAAGTCTTGTTCGGGGGCATTCATGAAGCTGAGCGCGAGGCCATACCGCGCCGAGGTCGCCTGCGGCGCACCGCCGAATTTCTGCAAAAACTGCTTGAATTGCTCGCGGGCCGCCGGCAGATTCCCCTCATTGTACGCCTTCCGCGCCGCATTGATCGCCATCTCGGCTTGCTGTTCGGCAGGGACTTGCGCAACGGAAACACCCAGCAAACCCAGCAATAAACACGCGACAACGGTCGCACG